>JAKSNX010000132.1 GCA_024405815.1 Paludibacteraceae bacterium
CCCTTGTAAACTCAGGACTGCCAATGGACCGTTTCTGTTTTGAGGGATTTCTGCCCCAGAAAAAGGGAAGGCAGACACGTCTGAAAGAACTTTCTACAGAGCCACGCACTATGGTTTTCTACGAATCTCCGTATAGGGTACTTAAAACCTTAACGCAGTTTGCAGAGGTGTTTGGTGCAGATAGGGAGGCATCTGTGAGCCGTGAAATTTCCAAAATCCACAATGAGACCCTACACGGCACCATTGCAGAACTAATAAACCACTTCAAAACCACCGAACCCAAAGGGGAGTTTGTTATAGTGGTTAAAGGGCTTGATTAATTCCCACTCCAAACAGTGCAAAGTCATATTTGGCTGGGTCTGAGGGGTCAAAGATGCGAAGTGCTGATGTTACCTCCTCCACCGCTTTCCAATCGCTCTGTTTGCGAGAGAGCAAACCCAACTGACGGCTTATATTGCCACTGTGGACATCGAGTGGAAGATATAGGGCGGATGCTGGGATTCTACGCCAAAGACCAAAATCCACACCGCCATCATCATGGCGTACCATCCAACGCAGATACATACAGAGACGCTTGCAGGCGGCACCCTTGTCTATTGAAGATATATGCTTATCTGCATGAGGGTTATGCTCTGCACATAAAAACTCCGTTCTAAAGTTTGAAAGCACACGGCGGATATCGCCAGTCTGACTGTAAGATTGCTCAAAAAAATTGCCCAAAGAGCCATATTTGGCACATACTGCACGCATCATAAGCACAAACGCCCTAAAATCCTCTCCGCTAAAAGTGCGGTGAACAAACGTACCAAGAGACTCTATTTCTTTATTGCTTGCCTCTGTTACAAACCTGTATGGCTCACGCCCCATATAATCCATCATACGGTTTGCACTCTTTACTATAGCCTTGCGGTTTCCCCACGCTATGGTAGAGGCAAAAAATCCGCTAATCTCAATATCTTCTTTCTTACTGAAACTATGTGGTATGCTTATGGGGTCAGGCTCTATGAAATCCGGAGTGTTGTATCGCCTGTACAACCCATCAAGCAACTCTTTTAACTCATTCTGTTCCATAATGTTTGCAGCAAATCAAGCACCAAAAACAAGGGGTTGTGGACATCGGGTTATGAACTTGGAGCCATCATAAACCACCTGTCCGTTTACTATAGTCATAGCCACCGATGAGTGGAACTCCATATCCTCATATGGTGTCCAACCACATTTAGAAAGCACTTTTAAGGAGTTTACAACCTCTTTTCTGTCTCTGTTTATAAGGGTTAAGTCTGCTTTGTAGCCCTCTCTGATAAAGCCTCTGTCCTTTATGCGGAAGATTTGTGCCGGATTGTGGCACATCTTCTCCACCAAATTCTCTATTGTCAGAAAACCTTTATCAACAAGGTTTATCATAGCCTGTAGTGAGAATTGTACAGACGGCATACCCGATGCGGCACTGAATAGGTATCCCTCTTTATCTGAAAGCAAATGCGGGGCATGGTCTGTACCTATTGTATCTATCTTGTTTGATGACAGCTCACGTAGCAGGGATTTCTTATCTGCAAGGCTCTTTATGGCAGGGTTGCACTTTATTCTTGCACCAAGCCTTTTATAATCCAAATCACAGAAATAGAGGTAGTGCGGACAAGTCTCTGCCGTAATGCTCTTATCCATTATAGGCTTGTTTGCAAAAAGTTCAAGTTCCTTCTCTGTACTTACGTGAGCTATATGAAGCCTTGTGCCATACTTCTTAGCCAGACCTACCGCATACGATGAAGCCTTGTAGCAAGCCTCCACACTCCTTACTGCAGGGTGGCACTCTATAGGCACATTATCACCGTAAAGTTTAAGGTAATGCTCTTTGTTTTTAGCGATGACAGCCTCATCTTCAGCATGAACCATAATAAGAGCAGGCACCTGACTAAATATTTTCTCCAGCGTACCGCCATCAGAGACCAGCATACCGCCAGTAGATGAGCCAAGAAACAATTTTACCCCACAAATTTTTGAGTAATCGGCACTCTTTAACTCCGCAATATTTTCATTTGTGGCACCTATAAAAAAGCCGTAGTTGCAAAAAGATTTGTTGGCAGCCATATCCATTTTACCCTGCCAAGCCTCCACAGATGTGGTCTGTGGCTTAGTGTTAGGCATATCAAGCACCGATGTAACCCCACCTGCCACTGCCGCACGGCTCTCCGTCTCAAAATC
>JAKSNX010000133.1 GCA_024405815.1 Paludibacteraceae bacterium
TGATAATTGATAATTATTAGCTCCGAACGCAGTAACAATTGTTTTGGTGTTAGTATATGAATTAAAAATTAAAAGTAAAAATCTCTAGCGTCTTAAGCCAAAGGCATCACAATTATTAGTATATGCTTTTAGTATATAATTAACAGTATTTTTTAGTATATATTTTAACAGTAATAGTTTAGGTATATAGTAAATAAGTATTAGTTATATTTTAAGGGAAGCACACTATTATTAGTATATAACTAACAGTATTTTTTTAGTATATATTTTAACAGTAATAGTTTAGGTATATAGTAAATAAGTATTAGTTATATTTTAAGGGAAGCACACTATTATTAGTATATAACTAACAGTATTTTTTAGTATATAGTTTAACAGTATTAGTTTTGTATATAGTAAATAAGTATTAGTTATATTTTAAGGGATGGCACACTATTATTAGTATATAATTAACACTATTTTTTAGTATATAGATTAACAGTATTAGTTTAGGTATATAGTAAATAAATATTAGTTTACAAAAAATAGCGTTCGGAGCCCAAGGGCATCAGCTTCTGAGCGTGAAGAAAATAATGGAAAATTTACGTTATTTTTAGCTTAGAAGGTTAAGCCTTGACTTTCTTCTCAATACTTCTTGGGTCAAGCCAAGAAGTATTGGCCGGTAAAGCTGGCAAGCTTTGATAACGCTTAAGCTGTTAAGCTTAGAAAGGCGCTTAAGCAATTATGCTTAAATAAACAAATATAATTATAAAACATATAAAGTTATGAATAAACGCACAGCACTATTTATTGGTGGTACAGGTACCATCAGCATGGCCATCACAAGATTATTGTCCACCGATCCTGAATGGCAGTTATACGTCCTTAACCGAGGCAACAGAAACACAGCACTTCCAGAGAATGTAAAGACAATCACAGCCGATATCAACGACGAGAAGGCAGCTGCAAAGGCATTGGAAGGCATGACATTTGACGTGGTTTGCGACTTCATCTGTTTCGAGAAGGAACAGGCCGAACGTGACGTACGACTCTTCAAGGGTAAGACCCGTCAGTATATGGTCATCAGCAGCGCATCAGCTTATCAGAAGCCGTTGTCGAGCCCATATATCACCGAAGGCACACCATTGTCCAATCCTTATTGGCTCTATTCGCGCAAGAAGATTGCGATCGAAGAGTATCTCATCGACTGTTATCGCAAGGAAGGCTTCCCTGTGACTATCATCCGTCCGAGCCATACCTACGACGAGAGAAACGTGCCACTGGGTGTTCATGGCAGGAACGGAAGCTATCAGGTCATCAAGCGAATGCTCGAGGGTAAGCCTGTCATCATTCATGGCGACGGCACTGCACTTTGGACAATGACCCATAACAGTGACTTCGCAAAGGGCTTTGTCGGACTCATGGGCAATCCTCATGCAATAGGCGAGGCATTCCAGATCACCAACGACGAGTCACTCACATGGAATCAGATCTACGCTACCATTGCCGAGGCATTGGGCGTCGAACTCAAGGCTTATCATGTCACTTCATCGTTCCTCACAGCTACGAGCGACTACGACTTCGAAGGCAGCCTGATAGGCGATAAGGCCAATACTGTGATCTTCTGCAACGATAAGCTCAAGCGTGCCGTTCCTGGTCTCTGCATGAATGTGCGTTTCGAACAGGGCATCCGCAAGACTCTCCAGTATATCCTTTCACACCCAGAATGTCAGAAGGAGGATCCGGAGTTCGATGCTTACTGCGATAAGGTCATTGAGGCACTTGAAGCAGCAAAGAAACTTTTTAATTGATAATTGATAATTTATAATTGATAATTATTGGTTAGGCAATGTTTTCATGTAATCTGCATTGTCAAAAAAAATATCTACCCTTGCTACAATCGTAGTGGGGGTAGATTTTATTTACTATTTACTTTAATACTTCAGCTAGCTCTATTATTTAATAATTGGTATTTAATATTTAATATCGCTTTGTTACAAAGCGATATTTTACTTCTCTCTGAAGAATTCCTTATAAATATCGTAATATACGGCATAGCAGCCCCAAGGGCTCACCAGGCGTTCCATTTCGCTGTATAGGCGTCGGTTCTGTCTGATCACCTTCACTATATCGCCGTTGTAGCGTGTTCCTGCCTGAGCGTCAAACTCGTCGAGCACATCGGCAAAGACCTTCGTCGGATTGTAGTTTCGGCTTACGGCAT
>JAKSNX010000134.1 GCA_024405815.1 Paludibacteraceae bacterium
ATACACACCGTATATGACCTGATTCGCTATTTCCCGTACAAATATATAGACCGTAGCAAGTTCTATATGATTAAGGAGTTAGAGAGTGCTACTGCGTATGTACAGATTAAGGGCAGAATATTGGGGTTCAGACCAATGGGAGAGGGCAAGGGCAAGCGATTGGTGGCTACATTTACAGACGGACAAGATACAATAGAACTTATATTTTTTAAGGGGCTTAACTATATACTTGATTCGTATCTACTTGATACTGATTATATTGTATTTGGCAAGCCAAGCCTTTTTAACGGAAAATTCAGCTTTGTACACCCAGAGATAGAGAAACCGTCTGCTGACCGTATAACAGGTTTTATGCCTCTGTATCATACTACAGAGAAGATGAAAAACCATTTTCTCAATTCCAAGGCGGTGCAGAAATTGGTGTATATGGCGTTTAAGAATATAGACAGGAACTCCATAAAAGAGACTTTACCTGCGTATATCCTTTCAAAATACGGATTCCCCGATATTGCCACAGCACTTCTGCAGGTACACTTTCCGCGTAATGTGGCAGAGATGGAAAAAGGGCGTGCAAGGCTTAAATTTGAGGAACTTTTTTACATACAACTTGCCATACTTAAGCAGGCTAACCAGTTCCGTAGCAAAGCAATGGGACATCCTTTTCCTACTGTGGGGCACTATTTCAACACCTTTTATAAAGAGTGTCTTCCGTTTGACCTTACAGATGCTCAGAAGCGTGTTTTGCGTGAAATTCGTAACGATGTGCGTGGACCGGGGCAGATGAATCGTCTGCTTCAAGGTGATGTGGGCAGTGGTAAGACCATAGTGGCTCTGCTTAGTATGTTGCTTGCCATAGATAATGATTATCAGGCTTGTATAGTGGCACCTACAGAAATTCTTGCCACACAGCATTATGAGAGTATGAGCAAGATGATAGCACCACTTGGCTTGGAGGTAGGGCTTCTTACAGGTTCAACTCGTACAAAAGAGAGGGCTCGCATAGCTGATGGGCTTACATCGGGTAGCCTGAAAATTCTTGTAGGTACGCATGCGGTTTTTGAGGATAATGTGCAATTTAACCGTCTTGGACTAGTTATAATAGATGAACAGCACCGTTTTGGAGTAGCGCAGAGGGCAAAACTTTGGGGAAAGAACATACGTCCGCCACATGTGCTTGTAATGACTGCGACCCCTATACCACGTACCCTTGCCATGACTCTTTACGGAGATTTAGATGTTAGTGTAATAGACCAGCTTCCCCCTGGCAGAAAAGAGATACAGACAGAGCATATATTTGATGAGAAACGCCCTGCACTAAATAACTTTTTAAGAAAACAGATGACTTTAGGCAGACAGGTGTATGTTGTCTATCCGCTTATCAAAGAGTCAGAAAAATCGGACATGAAAGATTTGGAGAACGGATTTGAGGCTATGAAAAACGTTTTCTCTGATTTTACGGTATGTATGGTGCATGGTAAAATGAAACCTGCTGAAAAAGAGGCTCAAATGAGGGAGTTTATAGAGGGTAGGGCTAATATGTTGGTTTCCACCACAGTAATAGAGGTGGGTGTCAATGTTCCAAACGCCACAGTTATGGTTATAGAGAATGCGGAGAGGTTCGGGCTTTCACAGTTGCATCAGTTGCGTGGTAGAGTTGGGCGTGGTGCAGACCAATCTTACTGCTTACTTATTACTAAATATAATATAGGTGTAGATACTCGCAAACGCATAGATATTATGACTCAAACTTCCAATGGATTTGAGATAGCGGAGGCTGACTTGCGGTTACGTGGTCCCGGCGATATGGAGGGTACTCTACAGAGTGGACTGCCGTTTAACTTGCGTATTGCAGACCTAAGTCGTGATGGGCAGATGCTTGGGCTTGCACGTGATGAGGCATCGGCGTTGCTTGATAAAGACCCTATGTTATCAACCACAGAGAACAGACTGCTACTTGAGAACTTGCAGCAAATGACAAAAAACGTGGTGAATTGGAGTTTTATAAGTTAAACATTTCTTTTCGTCATTCTGAGCGTTAGCGAAGAATCTCCCCTTCCCGTCATTTTGAGTGAAGCCGAAAAATCTTTTAAAAAAATTTTGCAAAACAAAAAATAGCGTGTAACTTTGCAGTCGTTAATCAAACGAAATGTTAAGACATAGAAGCCGGAAACGGCTTAAATATAAAGGT
>JAKSNX010000135.1 GCA_024405815.1 Paludibacteraceae bacterium
TAGTTCCACATATCGGCATTCTCATACACATACAGGTTCTTGTTCAGGTATGGCACAACATCGGGTTTTAGCCTTATGTTTGCTGTAAAAGTGCCTACGGTGTTTTTCAGGTTCTGAATGCGTGTGCGATACACCCTCTTTATATATGGGGTGTCCTCTATAATTGATACTGTGTAAGACGGGTGTGCATTGCTTATTACCCATTTGCTCTTTACAAACTCATCGCCGTCTATGATAACCCCATCTACAGCACCGTCAGAATCCACCTTAATAGAGGTGACACTCCTGCCTTTTATAATAGTGCCGCCCATAGCCTCTATATCGGCAGCCAAATGCTCTGCTATAAGAGAGCCGCCACCGTCAAGCCTGTAGGCACCCCTTATAAATGAGTCATTTATTTGGGCAAAAGTGTATAGCGGCAGATTTGGCGACAGTTCCATCTTAATGGACGCTCCGCACAGTACATCGCGGAGACGACTGTCTGTTATAGTGTCAGTTAAAAACTTATAGGCACTTTGGCTAAACAGTGAGGTGGAGTAGAACTCAGTGTCCTCTCTTGGGTTAAGAGAGTCAAAAATGTGGTCTCCTACACTTTTAAGCGTATCCACATAATGCTTTATATTATCCTTTTGGTTAGGGAATCGCTCTGTAAGAGCGGCGGCAAACTCTTTATGCCCACCCATAAAAGGGTATCGTTCTCCATCTATGATTATGGTGTCAAACTCATCGTCAAGTTTTTTCCAAGGCAGTTCCAATAGGTTAAAATAACTGAACAAGCGGTTCAGACTTTCCCCATCATTCATTGCCCCCACATAATGGAATCCTGTGTCAAATGTAGCGGTGCCACGCTTAAAAGTCTGAAGGCAGCCTCCAAGTACAGTATTCTTCTCCACAATGCAGACGTTCATTCCGTTTTTAGACAGAATGTATCCGCATTCCAGACCTCCAAGTCCCGCACCTATTATAACTACATCAAATTCCATAATATTCTGCAAAAGTAGTCAAATATTTTGACAACTCAAATATTTTGACTGCTTCAATATCTTCAATATTTTACCCTAAAGTAATCAAGAGATAACTTGTATTGGTCTTGAGCCGTAAGGCAAGTGTCAGTCAAATATCCTTTAACGCGATTCCACTCCTGAAGCCCTCTATAGTAGTACATTTTCAACTCCTCAGTTATTATAAAAGGAACTATGCCGTTTGCAAGACACTCCTTAAACATAATAAGCCTTCCTACTCTGCCATTACCATCTTGGAAAGGGTGTATCTTCTCTAACTTTACATGAAAGTCCAGTATATTATCAAGTGATTTCTGCTTTATTGAGTTGTATTGTAGAATCAGAGTGTTCATCTCCTTATGCACATCTTCAGGTAGGGTGGTCTCTATGCCTCCAACCTCATTCGGCAGTCTCTTATAATCACCTACGGCAAACCAATCTTTCTGACTGTCAGCAGTATTCTCTTTCAGCATTGCGTGCAGTCTTTTAATGTAAGGCTCGCTTAGTTTGTCGCTTGAATGTTCTATTATGTAATCTATGCATCTAAAGTGGTTTACAGTCTCAATTATATCATCTACTCTCAGTGTCTCTGTGGTTGCTCCAATAGTGTGTGTCTCAAATATATATCGGGTTTGTTCTTTTGTCAGCCTACTTCCCTCTATATGATTTGAGTTATATGTCAGTTCTATTTGCGTTTTATGGTAGATGCCGCCTTTTACTCTATTTTGTAATTCTCTTTTTAATGTGGTTAGTAATGGGTAATCCTTAACCCCGATGTTACCCTTTTTAGGCAAATTGGCATCAGCAGGTATATTCCATGTTTTACCGATTAAAAAGGCACCTTCTATTTTACCTGTGGCACAATAATTACGTATGGTACGTTCAGGAACACCGGTCTTTTCCGCAAATTGTTTTACTGAGATATATTCCATAGTCTTATCGGCAAAAAACACTTTGAATTTCTATGCAAATATAGTTATTTTTGCCGATATCGGCAAAAATAATAAGAGAAAAATTCAATATCTCTTGACTTTTGTTTTTTATTATCACCTATTAAACCTACGGCTTCTCTCCTTGTAAAAATTAAACATATACGGTTCTAAGGTGTAGGTAATAAGCAGTGTGGCTGTCATGCCTATCAGGGTGGAGAACCCGATGG
>JAKSNX010000136.1 GCA_024405815.1 Paludibacteraceae bacterium
TAACCGGCTACATTTACTATTTTGAAAATCTGGAAGTTATAAAGGTTTAATAGACCGTTATCTTAGATGTATAGGCTCTGCCGTCTGCATCTGTTGCCTTTAGCATATACACTCCCTTATCCACATTCAGATTCCAAGAAGACTCAGCAGGGTTAAGACTACGCACAATCTTTCCGTTCATATCTGTTACAAAAATTTCTGTAAATGACTCTGCTCCGTCTATATTTATAACCCCTGTAGTAAAGGTGGGATATACAGATATAGCACTTCCATTATCATTTGTATCGTAATCTATAGATGGTATTCCCCACTCTGTATTAAGCCATTGGATTCTTGCATCCAAATAATCCAGCACCTCTTTCTTTTTATCGTAGAGTTTGGTGTTTCCGTACTCAGGCCATTTTTTACAATCGCACTGGGCGGCGGAATTAATCTTATCTATAAAGGCATCTGCCTCTGTCTTAACTGCGGAATACAGATTGCCACCCACCTCATTCCAACGTTTCTTACACTGGTTTTGGAAAGATTTGTACTTAGCCAAATCATCTATCCATGTATCACCCCAAGGCGGCATATCGTATATATGCCAACCTGGAGTCCAATGTAGCGATGAGCCGAAATCCCATACTGGTCCAAACTCAAGTTTTGTATTAGAGCCCCTCTCTTTATGCATATAGCAACTGCCGTGGAAAGACTCATGATTACCTATAACCTCCTGCACTATATAAAAGTTTACAAGAGACTCCAAATCTATATATTTTTCAAAATCACCCCTCTGCTGTATAGTCTTATTGGTGTTAAAGAGGTAGTTCCACATATAATTATACTGCACCTCAGACATAACCTCTGGAGATTTACTTGTTACACGCAATATATCTCCATCTTTCTCTTCCATTCTAAACTGCACGCTCTCATCTTCATCGTAGTTATCTATCTCAAGAAGCCAGCCGCCTGTAACAAGTGTCGGGTCTGTCTCACCATCTTCCTGTTCTGTTACCTGCACCCTGTTTGAACTAACCTTAATTTTGTCTGTCAGGAAATAAATTCCCCTATAGACCCCGTTAATAAATAATTCAAACGGTTCTTGCCCTGGTGTATAAGCAAGCCCCATAGCACGGCTCAGTGCAAATCCAAGAGTGTTACGCAAAAACGCATCTTCATCATCAGCGTGTGCTAAAAGTGTAAAGCTCTTATCCTTTGTAAGCCCAAGAGGCGTTTGTTTCTTATCAAATTTAAGTGCGTACGGCTTCTTATCAAAACCAGTCCACGTATAGTTGCCCCTGCCCTTTGTCTGTGCAACAAGCGGCTCCTCTTTTGTACCTAAAGACTCATATCCCTCTATTCCCAGTGCGTCAATATAGACTGTGGCAGGCACATAATTCTCATCATCTGTAATCTCTTTACCCGAATCTGTATTAAGATACATTACAGGTAGTGTACCCGATGAAGGATTACACGTAACAGGAGTTGGTGCAGTGCCTTCTGTCACTATTATACCATTGTTCTCTGAGAATGTTATAATAATTTTTGATGTCTTATTTAGTGTGAACATAACATTACCGTCACTCTCAGAATAGCAGTCCACCGTTGATTGTGATGAATTAAATGACTTATAACCCCAATTTTTAGCCCATGAACCGTTTGTTATCTTAAATGAGTATGTTCCTGCACTCAATGTGGTCTCGTATTTTCCGTCAGCGGTAAGTTTACAGGTTGCGGCATCCCAATAAAGTCCACAACACCAGTTATCGTGTGCATCACCGTCTCCTGCTATATAATAGGATGTTCCTTTAGGAATATCCACAGCTAAAACCGTAAAACTGCACAATGACACTAACAATAATACAAGTGAAGAAGTAAGCTTTCTCATAGGGCTTGAAAAATAAAATTTTTGCAAAGTTAAGATAAAAACATTAATTTTGCAAATTATTTGATTTTTTTGACCCTGACCATTGAAAGTAATTTGTGTGAATAATAATTATGGTGATGATGCCGTTAAGCACCCCACCATATTCCTTAAACCTGAAACATCTCTGCATAAAGACAATAAGCCTGTGTATATACCTGACTTTACAGAGAGACTTGAATGTGAGGTGGAGGTTATAGTAAGGATTAACCGATTAGGTAAAGGCATTGCAGAGAAATTTGC
>JAKSNX010000137.1 GCA_024405815.1 Paludibacteraceae bacterium
GCCTGACGTGCAAACACTCCGTTTCTTGCCTGCTCAAAATAGTATGCCTTAGGATTGTCATCTACATCGGGGGCTATCTCGTTTATACGAGGCAGCGGATGCAGAATCTTAAGGTTGCTCTTAGTGCCTTCAAGCATGCTGTTACGTAGCGTATATGTATTCTTAACTTTCTCATACTCAACTAAATCTGTAAAACGCTCCTGCTGAACGCGTGTCATATAAAGAATGTCAGAGTCTGCAAGTATGCTGTTCATATCCTCAAGCTCATCAAATTTTATATTATTTGCCTTCATAAACTCAGGGTACTGAGTGGGCAGACTCAACTCTTTAGGCGATACAAAATGGTATGTAGGATTAAAAAATCTCATAGCCATAAGCAGAGAGTGAACGGTTCTACCATATTTAAGGTCTCCCACCATACTTATTGTAAGATTATCAAGTGTACCTTGTGTTTTTTTGATGGAGTATAAATCCAGCATTGTCTGGGTGGGGTGTTGGTTAGAACCGTCTCCTGCGTTTATTACGGGTATGTTTGTAATCTCTGATGCGTACCTTGCCGCACCTTCTATAGGGTGCCGCATAACTATTAAATCCACATAGTTGCTTACCATTTTTATGGTATCGTGCAGTGTCTCTCCTTTTGATGAACTTGATGTGGCTGCGTCTGAGAACCCGATGATTCTGCCACCAAGCCTTTGTACGGCAGTTTCAAAACTGAGCCTTGTGCGTGTTGATGGCTCAAAAAACAGTGTTGCCACCAATTTTCCGTCAAGCAGATGTGGATTAGGATTTTTCTCAAATTTCTCTGCAAGATTCACAATGTGCAGCAAATCCTCTTTTGTGCAGTCTGATATTGATACTAGTTTATTCATTAGTTATTCGGTTGTTTGTTAGTCAATATTATCGTCATTTTGAGCGTAGCGACGAAAGAATTACACTAATTTATGTATTACCAATCCTGAACGTAACTTTGGTTCAAACCAAGTGGTTTTAGGTGGCATAATATTGCCTGAATCCGCTATGTCTATTATTTGTTGCATAGTAACAGGGTAGAGTGCAAGAGCCATTTTCATCTCTCCGCTATCAACACGCTTTTTTAACTCCCCAAGTCCGCGAATACCACCTACAAAATCTATTCTCTTATCACTTCGCAAGTCTTTGATGCCTAAAATCTTATCAAGTATAAGATTTGATGAAACTGTTACATCAAGCACACCTATCGGGTCAGAATCATTATATGTACCCTCTTTTGCTGTAAGTGAATACCATTTGCCGCTTAGGTAAAGAGAGAAATTATGCAACTTGCATGGCTTATAAATATCTGTGCCTTTCTCTTGGACTGTAAAGTTCTCACTAAGTTTATTTAGGAACTCTGCGTCTGTAAGTCCGTTCAAATCCTTAACCACACGGTTATAATCTATAATGTTAAGTTGGTTATCGGGGAAACAAACTGCAAGAAAATAGTTGTACTCCTCATCTCCCTTGTGATTTGGATTCTGACGGCGTTTCTCATCACCCACAAGTGCCGCGGCGGCGCTACGATGGTGCCCATCGGCGATATACATGGTAGGAATTGTGTTAAATATCTCTGTAATACGCTTAATTACAGCATCGTCTGATATAACCCAGAAACGGTGTCCAAAACCATCGGGGGCTATAAAATCATATTCAGGCTTGCCAGAGCATACTCTTGCCACTATATTGTCTATTTCATCATTATGCTTGTAGGCAAAGAACACAGGCTCTATATTGGCGTTGTTTACGCGTACATGTTTCATACGGTCCTCTTCCTTGTCACGGCGGGTAAGCTCATGTTTCTTTATCTTGCCTGTCATATAGTCATCTACGTATGCACAAATACAGAGTCCGTATTGGGTCTTACCGTTCATAGTTTGGGCATAAACGTAGTATAACTCCTTTTGGTCTTGTACCAGCCAACCTTTATCTTGGAATTTCTGAAAATTTTCAGCCGCTTTTACATAAACATCTTCATCGTGTTCATTCTTACCCGATGGAAAATCAATCTCCGGCTTGATAATGTGGTAAAGTGATTTTTCATTGCCGGCGGCCTCTGCTCTTGCCTCCTCTGAATTAAGCACATCGTAAGGACGTGAGGCAACCTGCTCAATCAACTCTTTTGG
>JAKSNX010000138.1 GCA_024405815.1 Paludibacteraceae bacterium
TGTAGGTAGGAGCCTCAACATCACGTATAACACCAAGTGCTATAGGGAAATCAGGACCTTCCATAAGTGCAAGTTTAAGTTGCAGGGTGTTATCCTGACAATGTGCGTCATGTACAAGAATATCCTTCTCTGTAATGCCATTCTCACCAAGTTTTACAACTTTTAAGCCAAAGCCCTCCTGCATTAGACCAAATTCATTATTCTCTCCAAATAACATTGGTTTGCCGTGCTCAAGATATATGGCGTTCTTCTTTCTACCATCTGCTGTGGCTATGGCATCGTGGGTTCCATTATTAAATATAACGCAGTTCTGAAAAACCTCAACTACGCTGGCACCTTTATGTTTGGCAGCAGCCACAAGTACAGGAACTGAACCAGCGGCATCAACAGCGGCACAACGTGCAAAGAATCTGCCTCTTGCACCAAAACAAAGTTCTGCAGGACGGAATGGGTCCTCTACTGTACCGTATGGCGATGACTTGCTTACAAAACCTCTTGCACTTGTAGGTGAATACTGCCCCTTTGTAAGTCCGTATATACGGTTGTTAAGCAATATCATATTTAGGTCTATGTTACGGCGAACTGCATGAATAAAGTGATTGCCACCTATTGCAAGTCCGTCACCATCGCCTGAAATCTGCCATATTGTAAGGTCAGGATTTACAACCTTTGCACCTGTAGATATGGCTGCGGCACGTCCGTGGATTGTGTGCATACCGTATGTGTTCATATAGTATGGCAAACGGCTTGAGCAACCTATACCTGAAATAACCGCTATATTATGGGGAGCAACACCAAGTTCTGCCATTGCCTTATGAAGTGAGGCAAGAAAAGCGTGGTCTCCACATCCAGGACACCAACGTGGTTGTCCTGATTTATAATCTTGTGCTGTATATACTTTATCTGCCATCTCTTAATCCTCCATAATTTTAGTAAAGGCATCAACCAAACTGCTTGTGTTAAACGGCTGACCTTTAACCTCGTTAAACTGATATAGTTTTAACCCATCAAACTTGGAACGCAAGTAAGATGCAAACTGACCAAGGTTCTGCTCAGCCACAACCACCTTCTTATACTTACGTAAAATCTCCTCTGTGTTTTTAGGAAGTGGGTTTATAAATTCAAAGTGTGCGTGTGCCACTTTCTTTCCTTTAGAACGCATAATATTTACGGCATCGCTAAGGTGTCCGTAAGTACCGCCGAAACCTACTACCAAAAGGTCTGCATCCTTGTCTCCTTCAACTTCCTGTAGTGGAATGTAGTCAACAATTTTTGCAACCTTCTCTGCACGCAGTTTTGTCATTAGGTTATGGTTCTCAGGCTCTGTTGATATGGCACCTGTCTCATTACTCTTTTCCAAACCACCTATGCGGTGCATAAAGCCCTCTGTACCAGGCAATGCCCAATATCTCACACCTGTCTTTGGATTACGCTGGAACGGTGTCCACTTACCTGCCATATCGGGTGTTACGTATGGTGGAACTATTGCAGGATACTTATCCAAATCAGGTAGTTTCCATGCGGCTGAACCGTTAGCAATAAAGGCATCTGTAAGAAGCACAACAGGAGTCATGTGCTCTACTGCTATCTTACAAGCGTCAAAAGCGGCATCAAAGCAGTGTGTTGGAGACTTGGCTGCAACAACCGGCATCGGGCTTTCACCACTTCTGCCATAAAGTGCCTGAAGCAAATCACCCTGTTCTGTTTTTGTAGGAAGCCCTGTAGATGGACCGCCACGCTGAACATCAAGTATTACAAGCGGAAGTTCCGTTATTACTGCAAGGTTCATTGCCTCACTCTTAAGGCAAACGCCAGGACCCGATGTTGATGTAACTGCAAGTGCTCCGGCAAATGCGGCGCCAACTGCAGAGGCACAACCTGCTATCTCATCTTCAGCCTGAACTGTAACAACGCCAAGTGACTTATGTTTTGCAAGTTCATGCAGTACATCTGTAGCAGGAGTTATAGGATAAGAACCAAGATAAAGTTTAAGACCTGCCTTTTCTGCAGCGGCGATAAGACCGTAAGATGTGGCTTTATTACCGTTAATATCCATATACAAGCCCTTCTCCTTTTTACCTGTACTCTCAACCCTATAGGTTGTAGTTACGCTGGAGT
>JAKSNX010000139.1 GCA_024405815.1 Paludibacteraceae bacterium
CCCTTCTCCTTTTTACCTGTACTCTCAACCCTATAGGTTGTAGTTACGCTGGAGTGGGTATTGTGTCCGTAATTGTAACCGTCATTAAGAACCTTAATATTGGCTGCCGCTATCTCAGGTTTCTTGGCAAACTTCTCTTTAAGCATATCCTCTGCAAGAGATAGCTTGCGGTCAAAGAGCCAACATACCAAACCAAGTGCAAACATATTCTTGCATCTCATGGCGGCCTTGAAATCAAGTCCTGAATCTTTAAGAGACTCCTTGCACATACTTGATATCGGGGCTGAGATAACCTCGTTCTTAATGTTCATCTCCTCAAAAGGATTCATTGTGGCAAACTGTGCCTTTTTAAGGTCATTCTCACCAAAACTATCTGAGTCTATAATGATTACAGTCTGTGACGTACAATATTTATATTGTGTTTTAAGTGCGGCAGGATTCATTGCAACAAGCACATCACACTTATCGCCAGGGGTAAGCACCCTATCTGCACCTATATGCACCTGAAAACCCGATACACCTGTAAGAGAGCCCTGCGGGGCACGAATATCGGCGGGATAATCGGGGAATGTACAAATATCATTACCTACAGTTGCGGAAATTGTGGAAAAAATATTTCCCGCAAGCTGCATACCATCGCCAGAGTCACCAGAAAACCTTACTGCAACTTGGCTTAACATCTTTACTTTTTCACTCATATATTCCTTATTTTTTACAAGGGTGCAAATTTACTACTTTTTTTTTGCATATAGTTCACCTTTTTTACTAAAATTTACTTAAAAAGGGTATATATTATGCAAATTTAATGTATAAATATGCAATTTTTATAAATCAACCAATTCTATGGCTTTTGTTCTTGGGAGAACAACAAAATTAGGACGCCGGCTGGCAGGGATTTGACACTCCTCAAATTTACGTTGAAGCATAGCGGTAACGCAATCGGGTGTATTGTTTTTATTGCTAAGATGACACAAAAATACATTACGCCAATGCTCCTGACAATTTTCTGCCAAAAATGTGGCTGTAACATGATTTGCAAGGTGTCCGCTTTGGCTTAGAATCCTTTGCTTCAGAAACAGAGGGTACGGACCGTTAAGCAGCATCTCCTCATCGTAGTTTGACTCTATAACAATGTTATTGGCCTTAATTATAAACGGTATAGCCTCACTATTTATATACCCCAAGTCTGTGGCTATTACAATATTATTTTCAGGCAAGCCTTTCTGCTCTATATAGTAACCCACACTATCTGTTGAGTCATGATACACCTGAAAAGAGGTAATGAGCATATCTCCTATCTCTATAGTCTCTCCCTTACTCTGATAGTGGCGGCATCCATAAAGTTTTTCCGTTACCTTATAACAACGATTTACGCCGCCTAAAATTTCCTGCGTGGAATATACAGGTATATGATAGACCTCTCCAAGAGTACCCACAGAGGCTATATGGTCATAATGGTCGTGCGTTACAAAAACAGCGTAGATGTTCTGTAGTGAGGTTCCTATTTTCTCCAGCCCTTTCTTAATAGTCTTAACGCTGATGCCTGCATCTACAAGAACGCCGCAAGTATCAGTGCCTATATAGTAACAATTACCGTCACTTCCGCTGGAAAAACTACAAAACTTCATAATAGGGTCAAGGGTCAAGGGACAAGGGTCAAGGACTTTGTCCATCCTATGCACAAAAAAGGGCTTCACAGAAGCCCTTGTGCATAGGATGAGACTCGAACTCACACGCCGTAACCGGCACTACCCCCTCAAAGTAGCGTGTATACCAATTTCACCACCTATGCAAGAGTATTTTTGTGGTGCCCGAAACAAGGCTCGAACTTGCACAGCCTTACGGCCACTAGTCCCTGAAACTAGCGCGTCTACCAATTCCGCCATTCGGGCATTATAAAGGTGTTCCACAAAAAAAGCATCCATAAAAAGGATGCTTCATTATTTCAAGAGCGAAAAACGGGACTCGAACCCGCGACCCCAACCTTGGCAAGGTTGTGCTCTACCAACTGAGCTATTTTCGCATAATGTCAAAT
>JAKSNX010000014.1 GCA_024405815.1 Paludibacteraceae bacterium
ACGTGATGGCAGAGAACAAGAGTTATTGGACAGAATGGGGACGTAACCGTAAAGCGGTGATTTTAGCCGACACGCCTCACACTTTTGATGATAGTTGGCGTGTAAACGGAGTGGACAAGAAATACTACTCAAGTGCATTTACAGAAGGTCTTATCAGACATACTCCATCTAAGAAAACACCTACATTGCCTAAATCTGCCAACATACTGTGTTTTTCAATATCATCTCCACGTATAGAGGATGGGCTGTGTGTGGGTATATTAGGCTCTTGCAAGGCACTTGGAGAGTGGCAAGAGAGCAAAGTGGTTTTGCTTAATGACAGTTACTATCCTATATGGGTTGGTGCCATAAATGCAAATAAGCTTCCAGAAGTAATTGAATACAAGTATGTTATATACAACAAGAGCGAGAAACGCATAATCGCTTGGGAATGGGGAGAAAACCGCAGATTAGAAACATCGGGTGTAAGAGGCTACTACATAAAGACAGATGAGATTTTAAGATACGGCATTGGAGACTACAAATGTTCAGGCGTGGCAATCCCTATTTTCTCTCTACGTACAAAAGATAGTTTTGGTATTGGCGAGTTCTCCGATATAAAGAAGATGGTGGATTGGGCTAATAAGACAGGACAAAAGGTTATACAAACCCTTCCAATCAATGATACCACCCGATTCCGCACTAATGCAGACTCTTATCCATACAGCGCTATCACCGTTATGGGACTGCACCCTATTTATATAAATCCGTTTGAGATAGGCATTCTCACAGACAAGGCTCAGATGGACAAGTTCTATCAGGCAAGGGAGAGATTCAATCAAAGCCCTACCGTTATGTATCAAGAGGTTTGTGCAGAGAAATGGGAATATTTCCACCTTATATATAAGCAAGAGAGTAAAAAGGTGTTTGCAAGTAAGGAGTACAAGGATTTCATTAAAGAGAACGAGGAATGGCTATATCCATACGCATGCTTCTGTTTCTTTAGAGATTACTTTCATACCTCAGATTTTAATAAATGGGACGTATATAACAGATACAATAAAGAGTTCTTCAATTTCCTATACAAGGATAAGGAGCATGCAGATGAATTAAAGATTCACCTATTCCTGCAGTTCTGTGCACACAAACAGCTTCTTAGTGCAACACAATATGCACAAGAGCATGGTGTGGTAATGAAGGGAGATATTCCTATAGGTATAAGCCCTGAGAGCGTTGAAGCATGGACAGACCCACAACTGTTCAATCTTGACAGTCAAGCGGGTGCTCCGCCTGACCCATTCTCAGAGACAGGTCAGAACTGGGGATTCCCTACCTACAACTGGTCTGCAATGAGCCGTGACGGTTACAAATGGTGGATGAGCAGATTCCAAAAGATGGAGACATACTTTAAGGTATATCGTATAGACCATGTACTTGGATTCTTCCGTATATGGAGAATGAATGGCGGTGATGTTCAAGGTCTGTTAGGTCAGTTTGACCCTGCACTACCTATGACAGAGCAGGAGATATGCAGTTACGGAACTTGGTTTGAGTACCACAGAATGACACATCCGTTCATACGTGAATATATGCTTGGTGAAATGTTCGGAAAACATGCACAAACAGTAAAGAACGTATTTCTTGAGATGGTGACAGACGGTATCTATAGATTCCGCAAGGAGTTTCCAAACCAGCGTGCTTTGGAGAAATTCTTTGCAACCAATGCTCACAAGACGCAATTAACAGGTTTGACGGAAGATGAGATTAAATGGATATACGGTGGATTGATGAGCCTTTACACAGAGGTGTTATTTGTAGAGGATTGTCATGAGAAAGGCAAGTTTCACCCAAGAATAGGAATGCAAAACACATACTCATTCCGTGAACTTGATTGGAACACTCAACAAGCCCTTAACCGCCTATACGATGATTTCTACTATCGCCGTCATAACGGATTCTGGGCAGAACAGGCTATGAAGAAACTACCTGCACTGCTTAACTCAACAGATATGTTATGCTGTGCAGAGGATTTGGGAATGATTCCTACATGCGTTCCTGAGGTTATGCAGAACCTTTATATGCTAAGCCTTGAGATAGAGCGTATGCCTAAAGACCCACACGATGAGTTTGTACCGCTATATAAGGTACCTTATCTATCGGTATGTACAACTTCAACCCACGATATGGCACCTATCCGCTTATGGTGGAAAGAGAACAGGGATTTAACTCAACGCTACTTTAACTACTATCTTGGTGAATGGGGAGCCGCTCCTGAAAATTGCGAGCCTTGGATTTGTAAAAAAATTATAGACCGCCATCTATACAGTCCTGCAATGTTGGTTATTCTGCCACTACAAGATTGGTTGTCAATTGACGGAGAAGTAAGACGAGCCAATGAGTATGAAGAGAGAATTAACATTCCTTCAGACCCACACCATTTCTGGTGTTATAGAATGCACAAGACAATAGAAGAACTTATTTCTCTTGACGGACTTAACAATAAAATAAACGATATGGTTAAAAATTGTGGCAGATAATTTTCCATTTGGAAAACTTTTTGAC
This sequence comes from Paludibacteraceae bacterium, assembly GCA_024405815.1. Taxonomy (GTDB): domain Bacteria; phylum Bacteroidota; class Bacteroidia; order Bacteroidales; family Paludibacteraceae; genus Enterocola. The sequence continues at coordinate 2,542 of JAKSNX010000014.1, forward strand.
ACTGTTAAAAATATAAGTACCTAAAAATTAGGTACTTATATTTTTATTTGGAAAACTTTAAAAAATTATGATAATCAAATGTTAATAACTTTGTCTAAAATTCCATTAACAATAATTGCAAAAATAAAAAACTTTCTATAGTTTTGCATTCACGTTTTCAGAAAACAAACAGAAAAATATATATCAATAAAAAAAACAATTAAAACAAATTTTATGGAAAAACAAACCTACACGTTTGACGAGGCAATGAAAGCCACCACCGATTATTTTTTAGGTGATGAGCTTGCCGCAAAAGTCTGGATAAACAAGTATGCCCTAAAAGATTCTTTTGGGAATATATTTGAGAAGACTCCTGCAGATATGCACCACAGGCTTGCATCAGAGATTGCCAGAATTGAGGGTAAATACCCTAACCCACTTACAGAGAAACAGCTGTTTGACCTGTTTGACCACTTTAACTATATAATACCACAAGGTGGTCCAATGACCGGTATTGGAAACGATTATCAAATAGCATCACTTTCAAACTGTTTTGTAATAGGTTTTAATGAAGAGTCTGACTCATACGGAGCTGTAATGAAAATAGATGAAGAGCAGGTTCAGCTTATGAAACGCCGTGGTGGTGTGGGTCATGACCTATCTCACATACGTCCTAAAGGCTCTCCTGTTAAGAACTCTGCCCTTACATCTACAGGTATAGTTCCGTTTATGGAGCGTTACTCCAACTCCACACGTGAGGTTGCACAAGACGGAAGACGTGGAGCCCTAATGCTTAGCGTATCTATAAAACACCCTGATTCAGAGTCTTTTATAGATGCAAAAATGGAACAGGGAAAAGTTACGGGTGCTAATGTATCTGTAAAGATTCACGATGACTTTATGCAAGCTGTCATCAATGGTAAGCCATATACACAACAATACCCTATCAATTCAGACAAGCCATTATTCTCTAAAGAGGTTAATGCAGGAGACATCTGGAAAAAGATTGTCCACAATGCTTGGAAATCTGCAGAGCCAGGTGTATTATTCTGGGATACCATAACAAGGGAATCTGTACCAGACTGTTATGCAGACCTTGGTTATAGAACAGTATCCACAAATCCTTGCGGTGAGATTCCTCTATGTCCATACGATAGTTGTCGTCTTATAGCGTTAAACCTATATAGTTATGTGGAGAATCCGTTTACACCTAATGCAAAATTCAATTTTGAACTATTCAAATCACATGCAGCACTTGCTCAGCGTATTATGGATGACATTATTGATTTGGAGATGGAGAAGATAGATAAGATTCTTGCAAAAATCAACTCTGACCCTGAATCAGAAAGCATCAAACAAACTGAGCGTGAACTTTGGGAAAAGATTAAGACAAAAACCATCAAAGGTCGCCGTACAGGTGTGGGCATTACCGCAGAAGGTGATATGATAGCCGCTATGGGATTAAGGTACGGAACTAAAGAGGCTACAGATTTCTCAGAGAACATTCACAAGAATCTTGCTATAGCTTGCTATGGTTCATCTGTGGTTATGGCAAAAGAGAGAGGTGCCTTTGAGATTTACGACACTAAAAGAGAGGCTAAAAACCCATTTATCAACCGTCTGAAAGAGGCTGACCCAGGTCTATATGAGGAGATGAAAAAGTATGGCCGCCGTAACATTGCATGTCTAACCATAGCACCTACAGGCACTACCAGCCTTATGTCTCAGACCACATCGGGTATAGAACCTGTATTCCGTCCGGTTTATAAACGCCGTAGAAAAGTTAATCCTAACGATAAAGACGTTCATGTAGATTTTGTTGACCAAGATGGTAACAGTTTTGAGGAGTTTATTGTGTTCCATCATAAATTTGTAACATGGATGGAGGCTAACGGTTACCCTACCGCCAAACAATACACACAAGAGGAGATTGATGATATGGTGGCAAAATCACCATATAACAAGGCAACCGCCAACGATGTGGATTGGCTTGAAAAAGTACGTATGCAAGGTAGAATCCAGAAATGGGTTGACCACTCTATCAGCGTAACAATAAATCTGCCAAGCGATGTATCAGAAGAACTTGTTAACAAGCTATATATAGAGGCTTGGAAATGCGGTTGTAAAGGATGTACAGTATATCGTGACGGTTCACGTGCCGGTGTACTTGTAGAGACCAAGAAAGATGAGAAACCAGCACCATGCAACTGCTACCCAGAAATAACACCTAAGCGTCCTATTGAGTTGGATTGCGACGTAGTACGTTTCCAAAACAACAAAGACAAATGGATTGCATTTGTAGGCTTGCTTAACGGCAGACCATACGAGATATTTACTGGTCTTTTAGATGAGGACGAGGGTCTTATGTTGCCTAAATCAGTTGTCAACGGTAAAATCATTAAAAACCACCACGAAGATGGAACCAAGACATACGACTTCCAATTTACAAACAAGTATGGCTATAAGGTTACAATGGAAGGCCTGTCTCACAAATTCAATCCTGAATACTGGAACTATGCAAAACTTATATCAGGTGTGTTACGTTATGGTATGCCTATAGACCAAATTGTAAAGCTTGTGGGCAGTCTCCAACTTAACAATGAATCTATCAACAACTGGAAAATGGGTGTTGAGCGTGCCCTAAAGAAATATATTCCTGATGGTACAGACACTGGGCTTAAATGTCCTAACTGCGGTGAGCCTCTTACATTTACAGAAGGCTGTATGAAGTGTAACCACTGCGGTTACAGCAGATGCGGAGGATAGTGGACAGTTGACAGTGGACAGTGGACAGTGATTAGTTAAGTAAATACATCCACTCCACTTCTAAGGCTTCAAGCTCTTTTTTGAGATTAGCATAATCTGTAAAGATGGCATTGTCAGAAATATCTGATGATGCCATTTTCTCTTCAAGAGCCTTTATTTCAGCCTCTTTGTCTGCAATTTTCCTCTCCACTTCTGCCACAGCCTTATCTGCTTTACGCTGAATTTTTTGTTGTTGCTTTCTCTCTGAGTATGAAGGCTGTACGGGTTTTGTCTCTTTACAGTCTGTCTTAACCTGAGTTGTTTTTTGCGGTTCTGTTGTACGCTTTTTCTCAAGTTCCTGCAAATTAGACATATTCTTGTCTCTAAGAAAATCATATATACCCCCGATGTGAGGCTTAACCTTACCTCCACCAAACTCATAAACCATTGATACTAACCCATCTAAAAACTCCCTATCATGTGATACTATAATTGCAGTACCGTCAAACTCCTTAATGGCCTGCTTAAGTACATCCTTGCTCATCATATCAAGATGGTTAGTAGGCTCATCAAGAATCAGCAGATTTACAGGTTCAAGCAGCAGTTTTATCATTGCAAGCCTTGAACGTTCACCACCAGAAAGCACCTTAACTTTTTTATCTGATGCCTCGCCACCAAACATAAAGGCACCCAAAATATCCCTTATCTTAGTTCTTATATCACCAACAGCCACATTATCAATGGTTTGGAATACTGTTAAATTCTCATCTAACAGTGATGCCTGATTTTGTGCAAAATAACCTATCTGGACATTATGCCCTATCTTTAGTGCTCCTTCATGCTCCAATTCTCCCATAATGCACTTTACAAGCGTTGATTTACCTTCACCGTTCTTTCCCACAAAAGCCACCTTACTACCCCTCTCTATGGTCATCTCCACATTTTCAAACACTTTATGCTCTCCAAAACTCTTGGCGACGCCCTCCATTATTATAGGATATGAACCTGAACGTGGTGCCGGTGGAAATTTAAGCCTAAGGGCACTTGTGTCCTCCTCATCCACCTCTATACGCTCTATTTTTGCCAAAGCCTTTATTCTGGACTGCACTTGAACAGATTTTGTAGCCTTATAACGGAAACGCTCTATAAAATCCTCTGTATCTTTAATCTCCTTCTGCTGATTCTGATACGCCCTTAACTGCTGCTCTCTACGCTCCTTACGTAACTCCACATACTTGGTGTAACTAGCCTTGTAGTCATAAATCTTACCCAAACTAATCTCTATGGTACGGTTTGTTGCGGTATCAAGAAACGCACGGTCATGCGATACTAAAACCACAGCTCCGCTATAGTTTGCAATAAAATTCTCAAGCCATGTAATAGACTCTATATCAAGGTGATTGGTGGGCTCGTCCAACAACAGAAGAGAAGGATGTTGAAGCAGAATCTTGGCAAGCTCTATTCTCATACGCCAGCCACCACTAAACTCTGATGTAGGTCTTGTAAAATCAGAGCGTTGAAATCCAAGACCTGTCAGAGTTCTCTCTGTCTGTGCTATCTTATCCTGAGAGCCTATTATGGCAAGTCTATCATTAAGAACATTTATTTTATCAAGCAGTTTCTGGTATGCATCGCTCTCATAATCTTCTCTCTCACACAATTCACTATTCAACTTATCCAATTCAGCCTCCATACTGTGAATCCCTGCAAAAGCCTTCTCTGCCTCATCTATCACAGTAGTGTCATCTCCAAGCACCATAGTTTGAGGCAAATACCCTATTGTATAACCCGATGGGACACTAACCCTTCCCGATGTAGGATTCTGCAAACCTGCAATAATCTTAAGCATAGTGCTCTTTCCCGCACCATTTCTACCTGTTAGAGCTATCCTATCCTTGTCATTCACTACATACGATACTTTGTCAAAAAGCACCCTGTCACTAAAAATAACCGATAAATTATCAACTGAAATCATAACGTTTGCAAAAGTACTACAATTTTTTTGTATTTTTGTAACAAATTGAGCGTATTATTATGTTAAGGCAGGTAGCAAGACACTTTATAGATAGGAATTTAAGCAATTACTGCTTTGTATTTCCTAACAGGCGTGCAGGTATTTTCTTTCTTAAATATATGGAAGAAGAGGCTGATAAGACCGTTATAGAACCTGAAATTCTGACTATAGCGGAGTTTTTTCAGTCATACAGCACTATGGTGAACTGCGACCAACCTACCCTCTTGTTTGAGCTTTACAATGTATATTCAGATGTGCTGACCAAAAATGGTAAATTGGTGGAACCATTTGATGAATTTGTACCGTTTGGACAAACATTGATATCTGATTTCAACGATGTGGATAACTATATGGTTAATGCCAGGCAACTCTACACCAATATAGATGATTTACAGAAACTATCGGGCACTGAATATATTAACAACAAGCAAAAAGAAGCTCTTGAAACATTTTTTAAGCATACAATAATATCAAAAGATTCAAAAAGCAGCCATATAGATACATTCAAGTCTATTTGGAGTATGCTGTTTGATATCTACACAGAATTTAGAAATGCCTTAAAGGAGAAGAAATTATCATATCCTGGCATGCAATGCAGAGAGGTGGTTGAAAACACGGGACACTTAGACTCACCGTATGATAAGGTGGTATTTGTAGGTTTCAATGCACTTAACGAGGTGGAACGCAAACTATTTAAGGCTTTGGGTGAAAAGGCTGATTTTTATTGGGATTATGACTTGCCATACATAAATGACAATACTAACATAGCCCATTATTTTGCAGACAAGAACAGACTGATGTTCCCAAGCAAAGAGGCTTTAGAGGCGGAAACTATTACGCAAGAGACTGAATTTTACAGTATTACAGCCCCATCTATGACTGAGCAGACTATTGAGGCACGTAAAATATTGGACACACTTAATGCCAACAATACAAATACTGCCATAGTTCTGTTAGATGAGCAGTTACTGTTGCCAATGCTATTTGCACTGCCACTTACAGCAGATAATGACCTTAAAGTTAACGTTACCATGGGGTTCCCTATAAGCCATACCCCCATAATTAAATTTATAGAGGAGTTTATTCTGCTTCAAAATTCATGTAAAGTAACCAAATCAGGCATAGTGTTCTACTACAAATATGAGCAGGCACTACTCTCTAATCCATACCTTGATAAACAGGAAGTAAAAGACAAAGTGTTTTGCAAATACAATGATGACACCCTACTTGATGCCATAATATCCATATTCTCAAGCATTAAAGGGCTAAACAGCTACGATTCAGAATGCTTGTCGCAAACCATGCTTGCACTAAACAGCATAAAGCGTCTGCTAAACGACTATGGGCAAAAGGTATCTTCCATAACCCTACTGCAAATGCTTAAGCAAGTCCTTTCTGTAATAAGTGTAGCCTTTAAAGGTGAGCCTCTTAACGGACTACAGATTATGGGAACTCTTGAAACCCGATGTCTTAATTTTGAAAACATAATCTTCTTATCGTTCAATGAGGGGATTTTCCCAAAGACGGGCAACCAGAACACTTTTATTCCATACAACATAAGGCGAGGATTCAATTTGCCTACCACAGAACACCAAGACGCAGTATTTGCCTATAATTTTTACAGGCTTATAGCAAGGGCAAAGCGTGTATATATGATTTCAGATTGCCGTACAAACGGATTAAAGAACGGAGAACCAAGCCGTTATCTTAAACAACTTGAATACATATACGGCAAAAAAGTCAGCAGAATAGTTACATCGGGGAATATAAAAGTGGAACAGACAAAGAGTCAAATGCCAAAACCAGAGGATTGGGCAGAAAAAGTATTGAAGGGAAGACCCATGTCTGCAAGTGCCATAAATGAATATCTACGTTGCCCTTGGCAATTCCACATAGACAGATATTTAGGCGTTAAACAACCATCTGAAGTATCTGAGATTATGGAAGCGAGTGATATAGGTAACATATTCCACAACGCCATACAAACACTTTACAGTAATTTAAAGAAAGAACTGCACAATGGACCTTTTACTAAAGATGCTCTTAATGAATTAAAGAACAATCAGATAAAAATAGACGACGCCATTGTTGATGCATTTAAAAAAATCTGCTTTAAAGGAATAAAAACAGAAGATATAAAACTTGAAGGTCTTAACAAGTTGGTATATATTCTTGTAAAAAAATACATAATCAGCACCATAAATTACGATATAAAGCAGACTCCGTTTATACTGAATGCATGTGAGTTTAAATGTGACCAGACTATATCCTCTCTTAATGTGCCGTTTACTGGTAGCATAGACCGCATTGACAGTTTTGTAAAAGACGGTGTAACACACTATAGGCTAATTGATTACAAAACAGGTTCGGGTAAAATTGAAAAAGCAAAAGACCCGATGGGCAAAAACAACGGCATTCTGCGTCAAATGCTTTTATACAGATATTTCTTTGAAAAGAGATATAACTATAAAGCACATCTTAATGTGTATGAACTTAGCAGATTAGGAACAGGTAATGAGAAAACAGAACTGTTTGTGCAAGGTGACGAGGAATTGGCTGAAACTCAATATGCCGCCTTTTTGGAAGGTCTTGAAACACTGCTGACAGAAATTGCTGACCCCACTATATCAATAACAAAAAATAAGGACAGTATGAATTGTTCATACTGCCCTTATAAAGAATTGTGTGATAGATTATAACGCTTTAAGTTCAGCGTCAACAGCCTGATAATTCTCACTTGAAGCACCCTCTACTTGTAGGTAAAGCGCTTTCATAATTTGAAGCATTTGCTCATAGTTGGCATCTTCTTTAGTCATACCGGCTTTTGCCTCAACAAAGTATTTAAGAGCACTCTTATAACACTCTTTTGCCTTAGCCATCTCCTCGTTGTACTTATTATTATCTGTAAGTTCTTGTGCGGCGTCTTGCGTAGCAGAACCTTCTGTAGCCCAACATTTACCTAAAAGGAATACTCCAGTGGCAGTTCTGTTTTCAGCCATAGCATCCTCAAGCACCTTTTTAGCCCCTGCAAAATCTTTAAGCTGATTAAGCAGCTCAGCCTTAACATTGATATACTCAATGTTTTTAGGGTCTGTAGCAATCACTTTATCAACATAGCTTAATGCCTCATTGTATTTACCTGTACTTACGTAATAGTTTACCAAACTGCCTATAAAGAATTTACTTTGAGGATATGACTCCAAACCCTCTTGTAACGCTTTAACGTATTTTGTTGTATCATTCTGATTTTGATATACACTTGCCAATAACTCATACACGCTTTGTTTTTCATTGTAATCAGATTGGCTAAGTTCTGTCAGCAATGCCAAAGCCTCATCATTCTTTTCTGAACGTAGAGCAGCGATAGAGGCGTAGTATTTCATCTGATTATATGTTGAATCCACCTTTATTTTATCCTTGGCATCAAAAATAGGAAGGTCTGCAATTTTGATATAATTTACAAACATATTGTATGCCTTATCAAAATTACGTGCATCAAACTGAGCAGCACCAGCGTCAATATACGCATTATGCATCTCTTTAAAATCATTCTTTATGGCTTTACGTTGTGTGTATTTAGGATTGCCTTTTTTATCCAATTCCTTACCATCCAACTCATTAGCCTTAATATAGTTTGTGTACATCTCATCCAAGCCTACATATAAAAGGTCTGCATCAGGTGTCTGTCCTAAATACCTTTTATTCCATTCTTGGTTTGCCAAAGTATAACCTATACGACCTGCCACATACCATGTCTTAGGTTCAACAGATGTAGTTGCATCTTGTTTTGCCATTCCTATATAAGAACGGGCTTCATCGTAATTGACTGGGTCTGAAAGCAAAAGATTGTTTGCTTTTTTAACGTTTGCCGTTTGAGCCATTGCTACAATACCTGTAGATAGGATTGCTGCGGTTAAAATAATTAGTTTTTTCATAAATGTTTGTTTTTATAGCTATGTGCAAGCACACCGCTGGTTAATTATTCATTATTATTGTCATTATTCTCTGATACACCTTCTATGTTATCAAAATCATTTTCTGCCGCCGCAAGTTCCTCTGAAACCTCTACTGGCTCCTCCTGATAACGGTCAACAGCACATATTGAGGCTATCTCATCTTCACGTTTTTCAAGATTTATAAGACGTACACCCTGTGTAGCCCTGCCCTGAACCCTAAGTGATGCTACCTCAAAACGGATTGCTATACCCGATTTATTGATAATCATAAGGTCATTTTCATCATTGACGTTATTTATGGCCACAAGTTTACCCGTCTTATCTGTAACATTGATGGTTTTTACACCTTTACCACCTCTGTTAGTGATACGGTAGTCATCCAAATCAGAACGTTTGCCATATCCTTTTTCAGAAACCACAAGTATGTCATCTGTAGTATCTTGAGGTACTGTAATCATACCTACAACCTCATCATCATCACCATCAAGGGTCATACCACGCACACCTGTTGACATTCTGCCCATCTCTCTAACCTTAGATTCATTAAAGCGGATTGCCCTACCGTTACGGTTAGCGATAATAACCTCACTGTTACCATCTGTAAGCTTAACTTGAATAACTTTATCGTCCTCACGGATAATAATTGCATTAACACCATTCTGACGTGGACGAGAATATGCCTCAAGCAATGTCTTCTTAACAACACCCTGTTTTGTACAGAACAATAAGCAATGGCTCATATTGAACTCTGTGTCTTGCAACCCCTTAATCTTTATGAATGCTGTAATCTTGTCGTCCTTGTCAATACTAAGCATATTCTGAATGGCTCTTCCTTTAGCATTCTTTGCACCTTCAGGAATATCATAAACCTTTAGCCAATAGCATCTGCCTCTCTGTGTGAAGAACAACAGATAACTGTGCATTGAGGCTTGATAGATATGCTCTATGAAATCCTCATCACGGCTATCACTACCCTTAGAGCCCATACCGCCACGGTTCTGTGCACGATATTCTGTAAGTGGTGTGCGCTTAATGTAGCCCAGGTGTGAGATTGTGATTACCATCTCATCATCTGCATAGAAATCTTCAGGATTAAACTCCTCAGAAGCAAACACAATGTCTGTCTTACGCTCATCACCATATTTATCCTTTATTACAAGAAGTTCATCCTTAATTATTTGCATACGGCGTTCTTCCTTGGCAAGAATATCCTTGTAGTCCTCTATTGTGAGTAAGAGTTGGTTGTACTCTGCCCTTAACTCCTCTTGTTTCAGACCTGTAAGTTGCGAAAGTCTCATATCCACAACTGCCTGTGCCTGAATCTCTGATAATGAGAAACGCTCCATAAGAGCGATTTTTGCATCTGTCGGAGATGATGATGCCCTGATTATCCTTACAACCTCATCTATATTATCTGAAGCGATAATAAGACCCTGCAGAATGTGAGCCCTTGCCTCCGCTTTTTCAAGCAAAAATTGTGTACGGCGTGTAATAACATCTAACCTATGCTCTACAAAGTTTGTTATTATATCTCTAAGTGTCAGTAGTTTAGGTCTGCCTTTTACAAGAGCGATATTGTTAATGCTAAATGATGACTGAAGTGCTGTATCCTTATATAGTTTGTTAAGAACCACACTTGAATTGGCATCACGTTTTACATCTATAACAAGACGCATACCTTCTGAACTTGTCTCATCAGTGATATTTGAGATACCCTCAATCTTCTTGTCACGTACAAGTTCATGAATATGCTTTGTAAGTTCAGCCTTATTAACCATATAAGGAATCTCTGTAACTATAAGGCGGTCATGGTCTTTATCTGACTCTATCTCTACCTTACTCCTTATAACTACCCTTCCTCTACCTGTCAGATACGCATCACGAATACCTTGATAACCGTATATTGTACCTCCGGTAGGAAAATCAGGAGCCTTAATTATTTTTATAAGTTCCTCATCATCAATGTCCTTATTATCAATGTACGCCACTATTGCATCTATAGAATCAGAGAGATTGTGAGGAGCCATATTAGTAGCCATACCTACGGCAATACCTGTAGCACCGTTTATAAGAAGGTTAGGAATGGCACAAGGCAAAACTGTAGGCTCTTTCATGGTCTCATCAAAGTTGCTGACCATATCAACGGTATTCTTGTCAATATCGTTAATCATCTCATCAGAGATTTTCTGTAGCCTTGCTTCTGTATAACGCATAGCGGCAGGTGAATCTCCATCTACGGAACCAAAGTTTCCCTGTCCCTCAACAAGCGGATACCTTAATGACCAAGGCTGTGCCAAATGCACTAATGAGCCGTAGATAGCGGAATCACCATGAGGGTGATACTTACCCATAACCTCACCCACTATTCTTGCTGATTTCTTTGTAGGCTTGTCATACGTGTTACCCAACTCATTCATACCAAACAGAACACGGCGCTGAACAGGTTTTAGACCATCTCTGACATCGGGTAACGCACGTGAAACTATAACGGACATAGAGTAATCAATATACGCAGTACGCATCTCCTCTTCTATATCCACTTTCACAATTTTTTCATCTTCTAACATTTCTTTCTATATTTAATAAAAAAAACACTAACTTTACCACGCAAAAATGTGGCTCTATAAAAACATACAAATATAACGATTTTTTTTGAGAAATAAGCACTTTTTTACAAAAAAAACATCAAGTTATAAACAATGTTTCAATGTATCTTGGCACGATTTTTGCAATAGACCATAAATATGATTTTTAGTAGGGATAAATATTATGGATAAGGAGTATTCAGCAGACGTAAAAAATATTATCAAGTACTCCAAAGAGGAGGCAATGAGACTTGGTAATGATTATGTGGGTCCGGAGCATTTGATGCTTGCTATCATAAGGTCTGGAGCCGATGTTAAGGCTTATAACATACTTAGTGACAAGCTTCACATCGATATGCTTGGACTTAAAAGAAAAATAGAGCAACGTATTAAGACCAGCAACGATACATTTGGACAAAAGTTGTCTTTGCTTGCCTCAACAGATAGGATTCTTAAATTCTCTAATCTTGAAGCTCGCTCTAATGGCAGTAACAAAATAGAGTCTGAGCACCTTTTGCTTGCTATTTTCAAAGATAATTCTAATCTTGCCACAGAGTTGCTTATATCTGACGGAGCCACCTACGATAAGGTTAAAGCATTGATTTTTCCTGCAAGCACCAACTCTTTGGAGATGGAGACTGTAGATGTTTATGATGCCAAAGACCATAATGAGAATAGTGATGACGACGATGATGAGGACGACGATATAGTTAAGACCACCCAGAAATCCAAAAAAGACTCCAAGACACCTGCCTTGGACCACTTTGGCACAGATATAACCAAATCTGCATCTGAGGGTAAATTAGACCCTACTGTAGGCAGGACCAAGGAGATAGAGCGTATAGCACAGATACTTAGCCGACGTAAAAAGAACAATCCTGTACTTATAGGAGAGCCTGGCGTAGGTAAGTCAGCCATAGTAGAAGGGCTTGCAACTCAGATAGTTGAGCATAAAGCACCACATGTATTGTGCAACAAGCGTATTATATCACTTGATATGGCCTCTATGGTGGCTGGTACCAAGTATCGTGGTCAGTTTGAGGAGAGGCTTAAAGCGGTTATCAAGGAGTTGGAAGATAACCCTGACATAATCTTGTTTATTGATGAAATTCACACCATAATAGGTGCTGGAGGCACTGCAGGCACATTGGATGCCGCCAATATGATGAAACCTGCCCTATCACGCGGACAGATTCAGTGTATAGGTGCCACCACACTTGATGAATATCATAAAAGTATAGAGAAAGACGGAGCGCTTGAACGTCGTTTCCAAAAGGTTATAGTAAAGCCTACCACTAAAGAAGAGACACTTGAGATTCTTAATAACATAAAGGAACGCTATGAGGCACATCATAATGTAACCTATACACCCGATGCCATAACAGCCTGTGTATCATTAGCAGAGCGTTATATAACAGACCGTCAGTTCCCCGATAAAGCAATAGACGCAATGGACGAGGCAGGTGCAAAGGCTCATATTTCAAATACATCTGTTCCGCCTGAAATCAAGGAGATAGAGGCACAAATCAATGACCTAAACGCTAAAAAGTTAGCCGCTGTAAAGCAAGAGGATTTCTATCTTGCCAATCAATATAAGGACAAGTCTGCCGTTTTGGCAGAAAAACTGCAACAATTACAAAAGGAGTGGAACGAGAACGCAGAAAAAAATGCAGTTACAGTGACAGCAGAAGATGTGGCACGTGCTGTAGCCCTTATATCTGGTGTTCCTGTCCAAAAAGTTGAAGAGACGGAGTTTACAAAACTGCGCAAGATGAACGATATTCTTAAAAGCAGTGTTATAGGTCAAGACCGTGCTATAGAATCTATTTGCAAAAGTATCCTTAGGAACCGTGTGGGTCTGAAAGACCCTAACCGCCCTATCGGGTCATTTATATTCTTAGGACCTACAGGTGTAGGTAAAACTCACTTAACCAAAGTGTTAAGCGAATATATGTTTAACTCTAAAGATGCCCTTATACGCATTGATATGAGTGAGTATATGGAGAAATTCAGCGTTTCCAGACTTATTGGAGCGCCTCCAGGATATGTGGGCTATGAAGAGGGCGGTCAGCTTACAGAGAAAGTAAGACGCAACCCCTACTCCATAATACTGTTTGACGAGATAGAAAAAGCACACTCTGATGTGTTCAATCTGCTTCTACAGGTGCTTGATGAGGGTCATTTGACCGATTCTGACGGCAGAACTGTGGATTTTAAGAACACCATAATAGTGATGACATCCAATGCCGGAACACGTCAGCTTAAGGAGTTCGGGCAGGGTGTGGGTTTTGCCACCCAATCGCGTGCATTAGATACCAAATACAGTGAGTCTATAATAAAGAAGGCTCTGCAAAAGACGTTCTCGCCTGAGTTCCTTAACCGTGTAGATGAGATTGTAATATTTGATTCTCTGTCAAAAGAGTCTATCTCAAAGATTATTGACATAGAACTTGCCAAAGTTACAAAACGCATTGACAATCTGGGTATTACAATCAATATAACAGATTCTGCCAAGGAGTTTATGATAAAGGAAGGCTACGATGTTCAATATGGGGCTCGTCCGCTTAAACGTACAATCCAAAAGTATGTTGAGGACAATATTGCGGAACTTGTGGTTGCTTCTGATAATCCCGATTTACAAGGCAAAACCGTATTGGTGGATTGTATAGACGGAACAGTTAAAGCACAATTAGTATAAAAAATCCATAGTACACTTTCGGAGGCGTCCGCACCCCCGCGGACGAGACTTTGTGTGCAAGCGAGAGCAGAACCACTTCGAAGAAAGTGTAATATGGATTTTTTATAGTTCTTTCAGAACCTGTGAAATCTTTTGATATGTGGTAATTGTTGTAGGTACTAGTGGCAAGCGTAACTTGTTCTCTATCATACCCATAGCGTTAAGCATACTCTTTACCCCGGCTGGATTGCCATCTACAAACAGCAGACTGAATAGTTCTGTGAATTTATGGTGAATTGAGCGAGCGTTTTCATAATCGCCTGCAAGAGCAAGACGTACCATACGGCTGAACTCTTTTGGGAAAGCGTTACCTATTACAGAAATAACACCCGAAGCACCCTGAGTAATAAGAGGGAAAGCAATACCGTCATCACCTGATATTACAAGAAAATCATTGGGCTTGTTCTTCATAATGTACTCTATCTGCTCCATATTTCCCGATGCTTCCTTTATTGCAATTATGTTTTTAAAGTCTTTTGCAAGACGAAGTGTGGTCTCTCCCGTCATATTAGTTCCCGTTCTGCCTGGAACATTATAAAGTACAATAGGCACTGGAGACGCTTCTGCTATGGCCTTATAGTGCTGATATATACCCTCTTGTGATGGCTTGTTATAATATGGGACTACAGATAGTATGGCATCAACACCCTTAAAATTACCGGTTTTAAGTTGCTCTACAATAGCCATTGTATTATTGCCGCCAAGACCAAGTACAACAGGAATCTTTCCACCTATCTTGCCTATAACCAACTCCTTGATTTTCTGTTTCTCATCTTCAGAGAGAGTCGGGGTCTCAGCCGTTGTGCCAAGCACAACCATATAATCAATGTCATTTTTAATCTGATAGTCAACAAGTGACGCAAGTGCGTCATAGTCAACAGAGCCATCAGTTTTAAACGGGGTTATAAGTGCAACCCCCATTCCTTGTAAATTAACCATCACAAATATGCTTTTTCTTTGCGAACTGCAAAGATAATAAAAAAGGAGAAATTTTGGAGTAGCGAGAGCAGAAAAAATTTATTTTTTATGATGAGTCAAGAGGAGACTTTATGATTTTAGTTCCCTGGCACACTTATCAGGCGTGCCGGGGATTTGATTAAACTATTAGAAATAGTAGTTAAGGGAGAGCGTGCAGCCTATGTTGTCTGTTCCGTAAAGCAGATATGTGCTACCCGGGCTCACAAGTTCATTGTAGTTCTCAACCTGACCTGAATATTTGTTATAGCCCTCATAGATAACGTATGTCTGTGGCTGGAAAGCAACCATAAGAGGTGTTATATCAACGGTAACACCAAGTGATACATTTTTAATGAAAAACCACTCAATACCTGCACTTGCATAAATACCAACACCATGGCTGATACCTACACCATACTGCTTTACAGGACGACCGTACTCCATTTGAACTGCACCAGGGAATGTGTTTATGGTGTCAATTTTTGCAATGGTTGAAGGCTTTTGGTTTGCACTTGTAATCTCATTGCCGTAATTAACCTTGGCATAGCCACCACCCCAAGCGTATTTAAGACCTAACCCGCCTATGAAACGTAGTGATTTTTTTCCTCCTGTAAACTCAACACCTGCACTAACTCCACCGCCTGTGTAGTGGAAACTTATAAGGTCTGCAACTTTAGCCTCCGAAAGAGGATTTTTGGCAATTGCGGCATCATCTTGCACATATTCTCTGTAATTACTTACTCCACCGCTGAAACCTATGCTTGCCTTAAATGCAACTATTTCTGAAATTTTATACTTGACTGCAATTGAAGCCATCGGGTTTTGGGCAAGAAAGAACATCTCTCTTGGTTGTTTCTCTTGCGGACCAATCAAATCCTTGAACATAAACTTGCCTACTCCGGCAAGGGCACTTGCACTTGTCGCGTTTGCGGCGGCAACAGGGTTGAAATCAAGCCCTATAGAGACCTGACCTGCACGGGCAGCCTTTAGAGAATAGCCGTCAGCATCCTCTTTGGCCGGCTTATTTTCATTAGTCTGGGCATATACACCGGCACTCATAAGAGCAACCAACGCTACAGCCAGAACCTTAAGTAGATTATTTTTCATATCTTACTCCTTATTATTGTTATAAAAACACTCTTGCTCCCTTACTCTTCAGGGTCTTCAGGATAACCTATAGCGGTACAATCAAGGTGAGCCACCTTCTCATCTCCTGCATTAACCCCATCTAAGGTCTTGCTGCCATAGAATGTGGCTGTAGCCTTACCCTTTGACTCTTCAAAAGTTGATGATACAACAACCTTGTGTGAGTTACCTGATGCTATAGGAAGATTTAAAGTATATGCCCCACCATTCTTTGTATCTGTGGATACTGATGTAACAAACTTCTCAATATCATTCCCATCTTCATCCTTAGTCTTAAGATAGATTCTGGCAATTACAGGAGCCTTGTCTATCTCCTCCATCTTGGTGCCGTTGTTAAAACGTACAATACCTTTTACAGCTGTTTTGAACTGCATATTCTCTGTGTTAAGAGCCGTTGGCTCAACCTTTTGGCAAGATGTCAGGACTACACTCGCCAATAATGTTACTGTGGCTACAAATAGAGCTAAACATTTAGTTTTCATAATTAAAAATAGTATGTTAATAAATTACAAATTATTTATTGATTACTTCCAAATACTTTATTATCTGTTCAAAAACGCCTAAAGGGAATGATGTATCCTCTGATGGCTTGAAGAGAAAATCATATTTTGCCCCCTGCTCTTCTCTCTTAATACCTATTTTAAACTTTGATGTTGAGTATTGCGCCAAATATTCTAATTGCCAACAAATGTCTGTAGATAAGTTCAGTAACACATCTGTATCACCATACATAAAACTATTGTATGTATCTGTGGTAGGTTTAAGAGTCCACTTACTGAAATCACTGGCTTCAAGTGGCGTAACATTCATTTTTTGAGCCTCTGTTATTGTGTCATCGCTGGCAAAATATGTAAGGTTTGCCCTGATTCCACGTTTACGCAAACCATCCAAAATGGAATACAGCTGCTTATACAGATTTCTTGCCATCATGTTATCAGGTTCATTGATATAATATAGAAGATGAATGGACTTAACGGCATTCATATTATAGAACTCACGCTCTGAATCCACTTTGATTTTGCTAATCAAATGTTTTACCAATCCTATTTTAACTTTTCCAAAAAGACTCATTTTGTAATCATTTTAATAAAAGTCTGTTCATCTATAATTTTAATGCCAAGCGATGCCGCCTTCTCCTTTTTTGCAGGTCCCATATTGGCTCCTGCTATCACGTAATCTGTCTTAGACGATATTGAGCTTACGTTTTTACCACCATTTATCTCTATCGCCTCTTTTATTCCGTCTCTGGAAAAATTCTCAAAAACTCCACTAACCACAAAACTTTTACCCTCCAAAAGATTGGTTGAGTTTTCTTTTTTAGACAAGTCTATCTCAAACTTAAGTCCAAAACTTTTTAATTTTTCTATTAAATCTATGTGTTTTTGTTCTCTAAAATAGTTAAACACACTGGTTGCAATACTCTCCCCAATCTCATCAATAGAGGTAAGTTCTTCTATAGTGGCATCTGCAATTTTATCAATAGAGTGCAACTCTTGGACAAGTTTTTTTGCAACTGTCTCACCCACATAACGTATTCCTATAGCATATAAAACTCTCTCAAAAGGCACATTAACCGTTTCTCTAATGCTTTGCACTATTCTCTTACCACTCTTCTCCCCTAATCCACTAAGCATTGCAATATCCTGAACTCTAAGCGTATAAAGGTCTGCTATAGAGTCTATCAACCCCTTGCTGTACAATAAATCTATAATTTCAGACCCCAGTCCGTCAATATTCATAGCCTTACGACTAACGTAATGCTCTATCTTTCCTTTTATTTGCGGTGGACAGCCATCTTCATTTGGGCAATAATGGGCAGCCTCACCATCCATACGCACAAGCGGCGTTCCACATTCTGGACATTTATCTATGAATTTAATCTTCTCTGCAAACATAAAACGCTCATTAACAGCCACTTCTGTTATTTTAGGTATTATCTCCCCGCCCTTCTCCACATATACCATATCATCTATATGAAGGTCAAGAGACTCAATAATATCAGCGTTATGCAGCGTGGCACGCTTAACCACAGTACCAGAGAGTTGCACAGGGTCAAGATTTGCCACAGGGGTGACAACTCCTGTCCTGCCAACCTGATATGTAACCTCTCTGAGCCTTGTAAGAGCACGCTCAGCATGAAATTTATATGCAATAGCCCATCGTGGACTCTTTGCCGTATATCCAAGCCTCTTCTGCTGCTCAAAAGAGTTAACCTTTATAACTATACCGTCTGTAGCCACAGGAAGGTTCTTACGCTCAGTATCCCAATACTTTATGAAATCAAACACCTCTTTAAGCGTCTTACACTTGCGTATAGCGTCAGAAATCTTGAATCCATACCCTTTTGCCGCTTCCAAGCACTCATAATGAGACTCAAACGGCAAATCCTCTCCAAGCATATAGTAGAGGTAACTGTCAAGTCTGCGTTTTGCCACTATGGCTGAGTTCTGCATTTTAAGTGTCCCCGATGCGGCATTTCTTGGATTTGCAAAAAGCGGTTCCTCTTGTGCCTCCCGTTCCTTGTTAAGCTGTTCAAACACTTTCCAAGGCATAAGAATCTCTCCACGCATCTCAAACTCAGCAGGATAGTTACCCTGAAGTTTCAGAGGGATACAGCGTATGGTTCTTACATTATTGGTGACATCATCGCCCTTCTTGCCATCGCCACGTGTAACTGCACGCTCCAGCACACCATTAATGTATGTAAGTGATATTGAGGTTCCGTCATACTTGAGTTCACATACAAGTTCAAAAGCCTCACCATCAAGACCTTTGACCACACGATTATAAAAATCTGTAATATCTGCCTCTGAATATGTGTTGCCAAGAGAGAGCATAGGATACTTATGCTCCACCTGCGTAAAGCCCTCTGTAATGTCATTTCCCACACGCTGCGTGGGAGACGCAGGGTCAAAATACTCAGGATGAGCGGCTTCAAGTTCCTGTAGTTGCTTTAGTTTGGCATCAAACTCAAAGTCACTTATCGTGGGCTGTGACAGCACATAATAGTTGTAGTTATGCTGTGACAATTCAGCCCTCAAATTCTCTATTTGCTCCTTTAAATTCATTACTAATCAGCGTACTTAACCTTGAAAGTTGTTTTGCCTGACTTTGAATTGCCCATTGTATATGTCTTGGTCTGCCCGGCAAACACCTTTACTGCCGACTTGTCAATTCCCGGTGCAATACATTCAGAGTTAGTATCCCACAATTCAGTCTTATAATTGTAATTTTTGGTGATTATGGTTACAGAAGGGAATACTATATCATCAACAGTTGGATTACCCACCCTTGGAACGCTTATTGTGCCTCCCTCTTCAACAGAGCCTGAATCTTCCACTCCGTTCCCTTTCCAAATGTATTCATATTTTCCATCTCCCTGAGATTCGTATGCTCTTGTAAAATTATTCCTCCAAACATTATCAACAGCGTCTGTTACAACAAGTTCACCCTTCAGGTCAGTTGAAGAGTAATATGGTGATGTAGTGTTCTTTTTATAGTAGAGTGTGATTTTATCATCTTCACCATACAGTGTCGCAGGATTTAACGTCTCTTCAGATACTATAGCCGCCACTCCGTAATGAACCATATTCAACCCCGTCATCTTAACGTATTTCAAATATTTAGCATCTAAAGATATTATATCAGAAACACTAAGTTTCTCTGTTTTAGGGTATGCTCCATATTGCTTATCCTTGTTAATCAACTCATAAAAACGGGTTGGTGTAAGAATATAGAACGGAGATTTGGAGGATTCGGCGTTATCAACAGAGACCAAGCAAGAGTAAAAGCCATACTCAGCCGAATTGTTAATACTGAATGTCATAACACCTGTACCATTTTTCTGCATAGTAACCTTATATGAGGCAACATCAGCCTCTTTCCCGTCATTGTCATAAATGTGTAATTGGAAATCATCAATCAATGAGGCATCAGCAGGGGCATACTTAAATGTGACTATGTAATCACCTCCTGAGAACATAAGTTTGTCCCTCACCTTTGACTCATCCATTGTAATTGAAGTAACTGCAATTCTCCTTACTGTTACCTCAACCTCTTTTCTAACGCCATTGCACGACGCTGTAACAGTACATTTACCCTCTTTATATCCAGCCTTTACTGTACACTCATTAGAAGCTTGCGCAAGTGTAACTAATGACGGGTCTGAGGTACTCCACTCTATATATGATGGATTGGCATCAGATGGTGTCACAGAGAGAACCGTTATTATTCCACTTTGGTTCAAATACACATCCATTGATGACTTGTCAAGTGTGAAATCCTCTAACGAAGAAGATTCTGTAACTCTAACCTCTATTGAGCGTGCTACATCTTGATCTCCCGCACCTGCCGCTTTATGTGTGCAGATAACATTACAACTACCCACTTTTGATTGTGCGGTAAGCAAACCATTCTCATCTACAGTAACTATGCTTGTATTGTCACTTCTCCACTCAAAGTTCTCCGGGTATGACAGCGGGTTATCGGGGTGTGTGACAACAACCTCCGCAGTAAGTTGCTTTGTCTGCCCGAACATCATAGTGGCTACATCGGGGGTTATTATAATATCCTTAATAACATTAGCATCAATTGAAACAGTTATAGGACCGTCCTCTTTATCATAATAAACAGCTGTCAAATCAACCTCACCGTAATATCCGGTCTCAATGTACCACTTGTTATGCTCGGCATCATATTTTGGCATAACCTCTGGCACGGAACTCTTCCAAGTTATGTGAGAGAGACTTGCTTCCAACGGTTTATAGTCAATATCAATATCAGCACGTTCATTTATGAAAATATCTCCAAAAACACCCATCAGATAAAATTCATCTATCTTTACCTCCTTGACTTCAACCTCACAAGATGCTGACTGCCCATTGCTTGTAGTAGCCGTAATAGTAACCTTGCCTGCGTAAATGCCAAGAACAACCCCACGTTTGTCAACTGTAGCCACTTTTTCATTGCTTGATGTCCAGGTAACAGTTGCAGTGTCTGCCGAGGCTGGCTCAAAAACAAGATACCTTGACAATCTTATTGTATTCATTTCATTAACAGAAAAACTGTTCGTGTCAAATTTCATTGTAAATGTGGGGGCTTTCTCCTTTTTACACCCCGATGCCACAAATAGAAACAATACTGACACTGCTAATAAAAGAACTTTTTTCATTTGCGGTAAAATAAAACATTTATATCTTGCAAATATAATCAAAATATTTGAAAAAATATTATTAAATTTGCCCAAAGATTTGAACAAACAACTATGCGTATAGATATATTAACAGTACTGCCGGAACTGCTTGAGAGCAATTTTGCCTACTCAATAATGAAGCGAGCACAAGATAAAGGACTTGCAGAAATCCACCTGCATAGTCTGCGTGACTATTCCACAGACTTAAGGCATCGCCGTGTAGATGATTATCCGTTTGGCGGCGAAGCTGGTATGGTTATGCAGATAGAGCCTGTTGATAGGGCTATAGAGCACCTGAAAGCGGAACGTAATTATGATGAGATTATATACACATCACCCGATGGTGAAATGTTTACTCAAAAGGTTGCAAATGAACTGTCAATGATGAACAACATAATCATCCTATGCGGTCACTACAAAGGTGTGGACCAAAGGATACGGGAACATCTTGTAACAAGGGAGATTTCTGTGGGAGATTTTGTTCTGACTGGTGGCGAATTGGCTGCGTCAATAATAGCAGACGCTACTATTCGCATAATACCAGGCGTTATTTCTGATGAACAGTCCGCACTTTCAGATTGTTTCCAGGACGACCTGCTTTCCGCACCTGTATATACACGCCCTGCCGACTATAAAGGATGGAAAGTTCCAGAGATTCTGCTATCGGGTAATGACCGTCTTATACAAGAATGGCGTATGGAGCAATCGCTTGAACGCACTCGCAAACTGAGGCCAGACTTACTGAAATAGGTTCTACTTATAATAATAAATAGAACCTACTACTGCCAAATTTTTAATTTAATTAGTTGTATTCAAGGCTTATTTTTCAAACCTATAAGCCAGACCTATACTAACAACCTCCTTAAGTTGAAGTTTTGCTTGGTCCCAACCTGACATTGTCTTACCGTTGTCAAGTGTTTTCTCTGCAACTGTACTATCATAACGTGGATTTACAGAGATACGTGCTGTAAGCAGTTTCCACACCTTAAAGTTTGCTATAATCTCCCAATCAACCTCAATGCCTACATAGTTTGTATAGAACTGAAGGCGGCTCTCAAGTGATACATAATCGTTAAATTTCTGACGATATTGTACATCAAAACGAGAACCCACGTTGTATGATTTAAGGTCATTTGGCTTAATGTACTTCATAGCAGTTTCATAATCCTGAATGGCAATAGCGGCATCGTATGCCTCCTTATCTGTAATTGTCTGCCCTATACCTACTCCATCACTGATTGAAGATAGAATCATATTTCCGTCTCCGTCAAGATTACGGAACACTCTCTTATCATTTACATAAACCAACTTATATGCGTATGGGGCAATATAAACTGATAATTCCACATTTTTAGCCTCATTAGCATATTTCCAATCAACACCTATACCAGTATTGAAACGCAATGGTGAAAATGCCGCTGCAGAAAGTGCGTTCATGGCATCAACTTTAGCACGGTCAGCGTCAACTGTAATAAAGTTATCACACAATGTGGTCTGTAGGTCAGCATTCATGGCTACGTGCCACCCTTTACCTATTGCATAACCTAATTTGGTGGAATAAGCGGTCTTGTCATCAGACAAGTGCCAAGCCCTACCAGCCTCATCCTTTGAGAATGTAGTGTTTACACCATACTTTAGTTCTACAAGGTTATCCCACATAAGACCTTGAGGGCCTTCATAGTTAAACCATCCTTTAAACTCACCCAAACCAGAAAGGCTACTGTTACCACCATCGTACCAGGCGGAAGACCATTTGGTTTCAGATGAAATAAAGTTTTGAGTACCTGTAAGAGATACGTCAAATCCCTTTTTCCAATACTTTGGTGTCTCTGGTGCAGGAGCTTCTGCTGCCGCTGCCGCTTCTGCAGCCGCTGCTGTCGCTTGTGCACTCTCCTCTGCCGCTGCCTTAGCTTCTGTTGCAGAGACTACATCTTGAGCATAGACACCCACTGTGAGTGCCATAGCCGCTACTGTTAGTAAAAATTTTTTCATAATTTTTTATAATTTATTAAATGTTAATGTTTGTTACGGTATTCTCTTCGTCATATCGAACGAAGTGAGACTGTTTTACAGACCGAAGGTAAACCTTTTCTTAAGTATAGTAGAATGTTTGAGTAAAGATCTCTCGCTTCGCTCGAGATGACGGGATAGGGTTGCTCTCACTACTCCTAACTGTCCACTCATACATCATACATCATACATCATACATCATACAACGCCCCTACAATCTCCCTCACAGATTTATATCCATGTCTTTCAAGATACTCCTCAATGCCTGCCGCTACTTTCATACTTACCGACGGGTCTATAAAGTTGGCAGTACCTATCTCTATGGCAGAGGCTCCTGCAAGCATAAACTCTATAGCGTCTGTAGCATTGGATATGCCTCCAAGCCC
>JAKSNX010000140.1 GCA_024405815.1 Paludibacteraceae bacterium
GTAGTGTGTTTACAATCAGTTACTTGTATTTTGGCTACAGATTGCTTGTCTCTTATTTTTTGTAGAAGTTCAGGTATTGAGAACTTATCATTTGCACCAAGCACTAAATCAACTCCTGGTATTTGGCTTATCTCATCAGATTTCAGTTGGGCGTAACAGCCTGTAACTATAATGAATGCATTAGGGTGCTTGCGGTTTATGCTGTGAATAAGCTGCCGCCCTTTGCGGTCTGCCGCATCGGTTACGGTGCAGGTGTTTATTATGCACACATCGGGTATATCTGTGGCTGATGCCTTGGAGAATCCTGCATCATAAAGCGTTTTTGCCAAATAAGAAGACTCAGCAAAATTAAGCTTACAACCCAATGTGTAAAATGCAAGTTGACAGTTATACATCATACATATACATCATACATCGCTACGTAGTAGCGTATATATCGGTTTTTCTCCCCAATCTTTGTAATAGAAAATAATATATGCAATGGCTGTTGCCACAGAGCCTACAAAAGCCCCCGATAGTGTGTCTTCTACAAAATGACAACACAGATATATTCTGGAGTATGCCCCTATAATGCCTACAATTAGAAATGCCACCTGCCAACCTTTATACTTGTTTGGAAGTATGGCGGCAAGACAGCCCACAAAAGCAAATATGGCTGAGGTGTGTCCGCTTGGGAATGAGTTGTAACCGCCTGGAATAGAGTAAAATTGCGATACTGAATCTATAAGCGGTGCAAGGTCGGCACTTGATGGGTCTATATTGTCTGTAAAAGAAGATAGCGGTCTGGGTCTTGCAAACAAATATTTAAGCGGTTGGGTAAGTATGGCTGCAATGCCTTGCCCTGCAAGAATAAACAGACCTTTCCTAAACCAGAATATCAATACTGCAATGCCTACATAGCATGGTAGTCCGCCACCAAGGTATGTGCAGTAGTAAAAGAATGTATCCC
This sequence comes from Paludibacteraceae bacterium, assembly GCA_024405815.1. Classification (GTDB taxonomy): domain Bacteria; phylum Bacteroidota; class Bacteroidia; order Bacteroidales; family Paludibacteraceae; genus Enterocola. Next base: position 950 of record JAKSNX010000140.1, read on the forward strand.
AAAACGGTGTGTGGTGGCTGTTAAGCATTATGAAACTGTTTATAAGTCCGTTCTCAAACAGGAACAGCCCCATAATAAGTATGGTAAGCAGCATTCCGCACCAGAATAGGGCGTTGGCTTTAAGGTATTGTTGTAATGTTTTCATTTCCTCCCAAAATCAGCGGGTATCTCGCCCCAAATTTCTGTATGCCATTTTTTTATTGGGGTGGTGCAGGTGTTATCCTGTAACCACTTCTCCGCCGCCTGTATCCGTTCAAAAACCTTTTGGTTATTTGGTGATGGTATTATTTTTGTATTGCATTTTTTCTTTCTCACCCAACTTTGTGCCGTGGCTGAATCGGAGTAGATTATTATATCCTTAATGCCTTGTTTCTGTATTAGAGCAAGTCCGTGAACAATGGCTAAAAACTCTCCTATATTATTAGTACCGCACTTATACACAGGACTTTGAAAAATAACCTCGCCTGTCTTTACATATACACCCCTGTACTCCATATCGCCAGGGTTTCCGCTGCAAGCCGCATCTACCGCAAGTGCGTTCTCCTCAAAACCGTTCTTACGCTCCTCTATGCTTATTTTAGGTTGTTTAGGTTTGCCTGTCAAATATTTTTTAGGGTCACTCTTGTATGCAATTTCAGCACTCTCCCTATCGGGGAATGATTTATATAATGCCCCCTCAAACCCTTGAACCTGCTCCTTGCAAGCCTCCCAAGAGCCAAACACCCCTGTCACCCTGCCTTTCCACACTACATAATATTTAGCCTTGTATTTCATTTAACAGAATTATTTAGCCACAAAGGTAGTAAAAATTATGATTGCGGCTGAATAATTTTAACAAATCCTAAGGGTAAGGTACTTGAATCTGTATGGAAATTCAGTTTTTTCTGCGGTTTCTGTAAAGCCTAATGATTTTAAAGTGTGCAGAGATGCGGTGTTATTGTATTGCACTACGGCACAGAGGCGGCA
>JAKSNX010000141.1 GCA_024405815.1 Paludibacteraceae bacterium
GTAAAATTATATGCCGCCTCAAAACCTAAGTTCCAATTATCAGCCACAGGCCATGCTATTCCAAAGCCAACAGGGAACAAGGCTGTAACACCATCTGTAAATTGCGGTTTAGGGGTGCAGAAAAAACCCGATACCCCCACTCCACCAAACAGATAAATTCTATCTGGAATTATGGAACTTGTGGAGCTCTCTTTTCTACCCGATTTACAGATATAGGCATTAAACACCACCTCTGCACCCAACGATGCAAAATGAGCCTTATAATCCTTATCTCCCCAGAAAAAATTATAATCTGCAAAACCCCTTAATCCTAAACGCGGTAAAAAGAAATAGGTATAAGAAGCCTGAACATTAGGTCCGTGCTTGGTTTTTAGCTCCATAACAGGGTGATTCACGCCCACAGTAACACTCACTTGTTGCTTGGAGTTAGTTCCTATACGGCTTTTCTTCAGTTGGGCGGTGGCAGAAACACTAACCAACACACAGAGTAATATTAGAAATGATTTTAATGCTCGCATATTTCTGCAAAGGTAAAATATAACGGTGGATTTTCCAAATAAACAATAATATGTTTGCATAACTACGAAAAAATGGCTAACTTTGTAGTTTGATATATAAAGCAAAAAACAAATCTGTATGAAGAAACTTTTTTACACCTTACTCTTATTAGCGTTAGCAGCTACTCAAAACATTTTTGCACAAGAGGCAACCGCACTAAAAAATTCCTTTATTGTTCCTAACGGAGCATGGTATGCTGGTTCAGGAACAGGTGTTACAGTATTTAACGGTTTGGATTTGGGAAAGTTGACAGCACTTACGTTAAACGGTCAAATAGAGTCTGTAGGAGAGAGTGACCCTAAAAACCTGCCCGTAATAATGCATTATCAGATTGATGAGTATTATGAGCACTCCATTGAACTTAAATGGTATGGAGCAGACAAGGGTGTAAACCGTTTTGGAACACCTGACGGTCAAGGCTCAGTTGATGTGGATTTAAGTTATGTAAAAGGTGGGGAGCATACGCTTGCAGTTTGGTTCAGCAAAGAGAGTTCCAGTGAAACTGCCACTGGAGGTTTTGTATATGACAGTAATAATGGTGCCAATTATGTGGCAAAATTCTCAACTGACACCAAGTATTCCATAAAAAACAACTGGGATGCAGACACCGATAATTGGACATGGAAACAAATGACAAAAGAAGGTGACGTGTTTGTGCTGAATGAGGTTGTGTTTGGCGGCACAGGTGTCAATGTAAGTGAGACAGCAGATGATTTTGTCAATATTTGGATATCAGAAGAAGATTTTTTAGGAGACGACATACAGGCAGGTGATGTTGTAAAACTTGAATTCAACCCTATAAATGAAACTATAACAGCCACATTTATAAAATCTCCAACCAATGCTGACGATAACAAATTCAGCAAAAAACCTAAATGCATCAGAATCTGGGAAAACGGACAGTGGCTCATAATATGCGGTAAGGAAGTCTATAATTTGCTTGGAGCACATATAAGAACCATTTCCAAGTAAAAATTTTAACATTATGTCACAGAAAACAAGCACAATTTGTGTACAAGGTGGTTGGCAACCTAAGAACGGAGAGCCAAGAGTAATGCCTATAGTTCAGAGCACTACATTTAAGTACGAGTCATCGCAGGAGATGGCTGATTTGTTTGACTTAAAAAAGCCAGGATATTTTTATACAAGGCTACAAAACCCTACTAATGATTTGGTTGCAGAGAAGATTGCAAAACTTGAAGGTGGTGTGGCGGCTATGCTTACATCATCGGGGCAGGCGGCTAACTTCTACGCTGTTTTTAATATCTGTGAGGCTGGAGACCA
>JAKSNX010000142.1 GCA_024405815.1 Paludibacteraceae bacterium
AAATCGCTTGCGATTACATCCATTGTTTTGCCAAACTCTTTTTTTAAATCATCTGCAGTTACTCTTTTACAAATAAAATCAGAATTATCTATAGCCTTATTCCAAGCTTCAGCAACAACTCCTGTTGTATTCCAGATAGTCCCATCTATATCCAATATCAATCCGTCAAACTTGCTTTTCATAGAGATTGAGGATAACAAAAAAATTAAAGAGGAGCAAGCATTCATCTTAAAAGAAAAAACCCGTCATTGCGACATGACGGGTTTAACTGAATTTAGACAAGGATACTTACTACACCTTATTTGCCTTTTAGTGGGGTAAAGCAAAAGTTAATTGGTGGGGAGGGTGTAATAAATACCCTTTACCGTAATTATATTATATATCGGGCAAAAAACAAGTAAATCTTCAACCTAAATTAACAATTTTTCCACTTTTTTTTATCATTATTAACACACTTATACACAGGATTCTGTTGATAACTTACTTACCCTGTGGAAAATTAATAAATTTATTCAAAAAAAGCTGGCTAAATTGCTACGCCTTGCTTGCAGCTTGCACATCGGCACGCACCTGCTACCGATGTGTTTCCCACAAAGGGTTCCCCTTTGGTGCGAATACACGCTTGTGTAGATGACTTTATATTGAAAAAAGAATCGATTTAAAATAAAAAAAGCTGGCTAAATTGCTACGCCCTGCTTGCAATTTATCTACTTTCCCACCAAAGGGGTACCCTTTGGTGCTAATATACGCTTGTGCAGATGACTGTGTATTGGAAATGGAAGTTTGTTTAAAATAAAAAAAGCTGGCAGCTACCTACTTTCGCACCAAAGGGCACTATCATCGGCGTTAGAGAGCTTGACTTCCGTGTTCGGAATGGGAACGGGTATTGCCTCTCCACTATGGCCACCAGCATTATTATACATGCTCATGTCGTACTCAGCTTCAAGGACCCAAAAGCCCAGGCTGCCTCATACTCACTCTATAATCTTCAAAGGAAACAACTCACTTCTCTTCAGGAAACGATAATATGGTCAAGCACTCACGACTTATTAGTACTGCTCGGCTGAACACATCACTATGCTTATACCTGCAGCCTATCAACCAGATAGTCTCTCTGGAGTCTTCAGGAGGGTCATGCCCTCAGGGATGTCTCATCTTGAGGTGGGCTTCCCGCTTAGATGCTTTCAGCGGTTATCCCTTCCGAACTTAGATACCCAGCACTTACCCTTGGCAGGATAACTGGTAAACCAGAGGTTCGTCCACTTCGGTCCTCTCGTACTAAAAGCAGCTCCTCTCAAACATCCTACGCCCGCAACAGATAGGGACCGAACTGTCTCGCGACGTTCTGAACCCAGCTCACGTACCGCTTTAATTGGCGAACAGCCAAACCCTTGGGACCTGCTCCAGCCCCAGGATGCGATGAGCCGACATCGAGGTGCCAAACTTTCCCGTCGATGTGAACTCTTGGGGAAAATCAGCCTGTTATCCCCGGAGTACCTTTTGTCCGTTAAGTGATGGCCTTTCCACTCAGCACCATCAGATCATTAAGACCTACTTTCGTACCTGCTCGGTATGTCTACCTTGCAGTCAAGCCTCCTTGTGCCTTTACACTCGTGCCCTGATTCCCAACCAGGGTGAGGAGACCTTCGCGCACCTCCGTTAAACTTTGGGAGGCGACCGCCCCAGTCAAACCG
>JAKSNX010000143.1 GCA_024405815.1 Paludibacteraceae bacterium
CCCTTGTCCCTGTTGTTAAAAATACAACTGCAATTTGAAATTAAATTGACGTCCTGTAAGATAATTAGGAACGGCATACTGCTGATTATATATGTCAGTTACCCAATAATATGAGTTAACGTTCTTAAAATCAAACAGGTTAAGAACCTCCACCCCTATAATGATTTTCTTAAACGGCTTAAAGAATCCACGTCCCATCCAAGCATCCTTACCTTTTTCACACACACGGCAAAAGCCCACATCTACACGTCTATATGTAGGTGCACGCAGAGTAGATGACATATAACGTTCAGACCTTGGCGGACCTACAGGAAATCCCTGTGCAAAGTTAAGCAAAAGACTGAAACGATATTGCGGTAAGTTAGGAATATAATCCTGAAAAAATAAAGAAATATTAAAAAGTTGGTCTGTTGGACGTGGAATGTAGCCATGACCATCGTTGTCAACATCTTCCATAGCCCGCATCAGAGAGAAAGATATCCAAGAGTCAGCCCCTTTTACAAATTCGCCAAACAGTTTGGCATCAAACCCAGCCACATAGCCATGTGCATTATTCTTACCTGTATATCTGACACTTACATTATCAAGATTATACGTAATTATGTTTGAAAGATTCTTATAGTATGCCTCAAACGATAATTTAAACGGATGGTGCAGAAAATGGTAGTAATAATCCATACCAAACACCACCTGTATGGAACGTTGTGATTTAATGTCTTTGTTTAGATAGTTTGTAAGATTTCCATCTATACGCATCGTGTCTTTAATCTCCTTAAAAGATGGCTGCTGATAATATACACCACCTGCAAGACGGAATCTTAAATCGGGTTTGATATCGGGGAAATAGGCAAAATTTATACGTGGACCTATTGTAAATTCATTATTAAAAGTCCAATAGTTTGCCCTAACACCAGCGGTCATAGCCAAAATGCCGCCTTTGTCAAAATGCCACTTCTGCTCATCTTGGATATAACCTTGAATTCTGGCTGCATTAAGTGATGTTTGAGAGCCCAAACTATAGTACAGGTCAACCTCATACGGATTATATGGTATTGAGTAACCGCTTGAATCACGCATTTCCCACTCACCTACAGTCTCTTTAGCCATCTCGTATGCACCACATACACCCCACATTAGGGTATTCTCTTTAGTGAGGCGGTAAAGTCCATCGTGCTGTGCCTTTATAACTATAGACTGCATCTTATTACGGGCATGCTCATAGTAGTTTCCCACACCTGTATTCTCATTGGAATTACCACTGTCATCAACTACATTACTTAGCCAGTATTCACCCTCTATATCGTAGCTAACCTGCTCATCGGTGTTAAAGACAGAGACATTCCAGTTAAGTTCACAATTCTTATTAGGGGTGTGCTTTACCCCGATGTCAGCAAATATGGTTCTGAACAGGTCTCTCTCTTTGCCTGAAAAATAGACCTTAAAGTTCTGCAACATACCTATAGGTCCAAATGTGGTGTTTCTGGACTGAGGCACAAAATTGTATATATTCTGTGAGAAATTGCCAAGTAGCGACAACTCCACGTCCTCACGTGGCTTGTATGTTATATAAGTCTGATAATCAATAAAATTAGGATTGTACTCCGCCTGTTCAGGCTTAGTTTTTAGCATAAGTGAATTGTTCTTATATCTTACGCCATGTATCTGGGAATAGTTCTT
>JAKSNX010000144.1 GCA_024405815.1 Paludibacteraceae bacterium
AGTCAACAATATACGATTATTAAGAAACGATTCCCGTAAACGAGTAAACCTAAAAACGTACAAAGCAACGTACAAAGCACTATGTTTCCTTGTTCTTAAACATAGCACTAACGTAGCACCCACGTAGCACCACGGGCTGTCGTTAGACTGTGTGACTAAACCTGAAAAAGGTTCACATATTTACTAAGTTAGTATCTTAAAAATCGTATATTGTTGACATGTGTCCTAAAAAGGTTGACACCAATCCTGATTAGGGTGTCTCTCATACGAGTTTGCAAAGTTACGATTTTTTTTTGATATATGCAAATATTCATTAAACCTAAACCTTTAACTTTTGAAAAATAGTTGTTATTTCTTCCAATAGACAGAGGATGGCGTTTGCATATTGAGTTTCAAATGCGGACGGACATTATTGTATATATCTATAGCATGTTCAACAAGCATTTGTGCTTCATACCTATTTTTGGGAGACGGTAATGTCTCTATAAATTCGCCCTTGATAATGCCATTAACTCGTTCTGCTAACCCGTTATCTGTGGGGTTAGAATCCTCCGTCATGCTGATTCTGATATGATGACTCTGTAATACCATAGTATATTCATCACACGCATATTGTAATCCTCTGTCTGAGTGATGGATTGTGCCACACAAGTTGCCTCCACCAGCATTAGCGATCGCTTGGTGTAAGGCTTGTATCGTATATTTCGCCTCTAATGTGGCAGACACTGTATATCCTATAATCATTCGAGAGAAAGCATCGGTTACGAGGTGTAAATAACAGAAACCATCTTCTTGCGTATAAATATAGGTTATATCGCTCACCCACACTTGATTGATAGTACTGATTGTCAAATCTTTAATGAGATTGGGATACTTTAGATACACATGATTAGAGTTAGTCGTATGACGTGGTTTCCGAGGCAATATAATCAATCTGTGTTTCCGCAAAAAATGCAAGAACTTATCCCTACCCATATGGAGTGTGTCACCCAAAATGGCATGTGTTAAGGCATATAATTTCAAACCTCCAATCACAGGCATTTGACTCCTATAATATGACACTATACTCAATATGGCGTCTTCTATCTCACATTCTCTAATGGATGGACGACTATGTTTATAATAAGCCCTCGTGCTTTTGCCAAACAGTGAACAAAGAGTGACAATTGGTATATCTTGCCATTCCTCGCTTAGGCTATCTACTGTTTGGCACCACCTTTTTTTAACACATCTATACCGTCTTCTTGTTTGACAATCTCTATCAAACGCTCATACGCTGCCACTTTGAGATTGGCAAACGTCAAGTTTCGACGGAGACGTTCGTTCTCTGCCTGAAGTTTGACTAGTTCTTGACCTTCTGTATCCATTACCGACATATTTAACGGCAAAGATACGGATTTTTTTTCATCCCTGCAAGATAATAGCCAATTATTTAACGTGCCTCTGGATATTTTCCACTTTTTCGCACAATCTACTTGCGACATGCCGGACTGAAAATAATCTTCCATTACTTGATTAATGAAACTTTTTGAATGATAAGTTAACACTCTTCCCATAACTAAAATCTTAATAATAGTACATTTTTGTTATTTCTATAGTGTGAACTTTTTTCAGTATAAGACA
>JAKSNX010000145.1 GCA_024405815.1 Paludibacteraceae bacterium
ATTGTTGGGGCAATTAGATCAACATCATCACCAACAACATCAGCTTCTATAACTTGTTCTGGTTGTGGAGTTACAATTGCTGAAACAGTTCCAACAATTGCCCCTGTTACTGGTACTGCACACAATGCAGACATACCAGCAATCATAAATTTATTTATCATCGCATTATCTCCTTATTTTATTAAATATTATAAATATACCATAGATCAGCCCAAAATGAGAAAAAAATCTCGGATTTTTTATACTTATTTTCTAATCTAATACTAAAATTTTGTTTACAAAATTTTAGTATTAAAAAAATTTTTTAAAAAAATGTTGCACAAATGATGAAAGTATATATAATAAAACAACCGCAAATTATAGTGAACCTTTGGCTCACATATTAGTTATTCGCGGGGTAAGATCTTTGAAAACTAAATAGAATCCGTCAATTTAATGAGAGTTTGATCCTGGCTCAGGATTAACGCTAGCAGGATGCCTAATACATGCAAGTCGAACGAGGTAGCAATACCTAGTGGCAAACGGGTGAGTAATGCATGCTCAATCTACCCATAAGAGGGAGATAACAGCTCGAAAGAGTTGCTAATATCCCATAACATGTAGAAACATAAGTTTTTATATCTAAAGTTGCGTATGCAACACTTTTGGATGAGGGTGTGTCTTATCAGATAGTTGGTGAGGTAACGGCCCACCAAGTCGATGACGAGTAGCTGTGCTGAGAGGCAGAACAGCCACAATGGGACTGAGACACGGTCCATACTCCTACGGGAGGCAGCAGTGGGGAATTTTTCACAATGGGGGAAACCCTGATGGAGCAATCCTGCGTGGATGATGAAGGCCCTCTGGGTCGTAAAATCCTTTTATAAGGGACGAATGCTAAGACTAGGAAATGAGTTTTAGTTGACTGTACTTTTTGAATAAGTAACGGCTAACTATGTGCCAGCAGCCGCGGTAATACATAGGTTACAAGCGTTATCCGGATTTACTGGGCGTAAAGCGAGCGCAGATGGATCAACAAGTCTGGTGTTAAATATTAATGCTCAACGTTGGTATGCATTGGAAACTGTAGGTCTAGAGTTTGATAGGAAGTTTTAGAACTCCATGTGGAGCGGTGGAATGCGCAGATATATGGAAGAATACCGGTGGTGAAAACGAAAACTTAGGTCACAACTGACATTTAGGCTCGAAAGTGTGGGGAGCAAATAGGATTAGATACCCTAGTAGTCCACACCGTAAACGATGGTTGTTAGACGTTGGTCCTTAAGGACTAGTGTCGTAGTTAACGCGATAAACAACCCGCCTGGGTAGTACATTCGCAAGAATGAAACTCAAACGGAATTGACGGGGACCCGCACAAGTGGTGGAGCATGTTGCTTAATTCGACAATACACGTAAAACCTTACCTGGGCTTGACATCCTTCGCAAAGTTGTAGAGATACAATGGAGGTTAACGGAGAGACAGGTGGTGCATGGTTGTCGTCAGCTCGTGTCGTGAGATGTTGGGTTAAGTCCCGCAACGAGCGCAACCCCTATTGCTAGTTAATTCATCTAACAAAACTGCTAGCGCAAGCTAGAGGAAGGTGGGGACGAC
>JAKSNX010000146.1 GCA_024405815.1 Paludibacteraceae bacterium
TTCGGACCAATCCACAGCCGCAGGCTTGGAACATCGCTTGGCGTAAATCTTGAACCAGATAACGGCAAGATTTGCTCATTTGATTGTGTCTATTGTGAGGCAGGTCTTAATAAAGATGGGCGTGATGACAAGGTTATACCTACACGTCAGAAAGTGAGAGATGACCTTGAGGAGTTCTTTAGAGGCAACTCTGAACCTATTGATAGTATAACCTTTGCAGGTAATGGTGAGCCTACGCTTCACCCTGAGTTTGCAGAGATTATAGATGATACCATTAAGTTAAGGAACCGTTATGCTCCTCAAACTCAAATATCAGTGCTTACAAACGCTTGGCAGATTAAGAACCCTAAGGTTGCTATGGCACTGCGTAAGGTTGATAACAACATACTTAAACTTGACAGTGCTATACCCTCAAGTGTAGCTGCTATTAACCGCCCTAACACGGGAGAGTTTGACTTGGAGGCTCATATTAAAGATATGGCTCAGTTTTCAGGCAACTGCATAATCCAAACATTGTTTCTTACAGGTAATACAGTTGATAATACCACCGATGCCGAGGTTGCCGCTTTGCTTAAGGCATACGCAGTTATTCAACCTAAATCTGTTCAGATATACAGCCTTGACCGCAAGACGCCATTTGATACCCTAAAACCAGTAACACGTGAGTTCCTTGATGGCGTAGCGGCAAAAATCAGAAAATTGGGGATTGGAGTAAGCGTTACTTTATAATTGAAAGTTCTTGTATCACCACTGAATTGGGGCTTGGGACACGCCACACGGTGCATTCCAATCATAAATGACCTGCATAAAGAGGGTCATGAGGTGATTATTGGCGGTGACGGAGAGTCTCTTAAACTGCTACGCACTGAGTTCCCTACGCTATGGTGCAGGTATATTCCATCATTTCACATACGTTACTCAAAGGGCAAATCGCAAGTGTTTGCTATGTTAAGATGTCTGCCTTCCATTATATACAATTCCATTAAGGAGCATAAAGAGATAAAGCGTATTGTAAAGGATTTGAGTATAGATATGGTTATTTCCGATAACCGTTTCGGGCTTTACGGAAGTGGTGTCAAATCCACTTACATAACTCATCAAATAATGGTAAAGATGCCAAAGGGGCTTAAATGGCTTGAACCGTTAGTCTATAGAATGCACAGGTCTATAATAGAAAAATATGATGAGTGTTGGATTCCCGATTATGCAGACCCCGATAAATCTCTTGCAGGAGATTTAACACATAAATATCCTTTGCCGTCAAATGCAAAGTTCATAGACCCTATTTCACGATTCACACTTCTAAAGCCTTTTACAAAACCACGTAAGTGTGATGTGCTTGCCATTATATCAGGAGTAGAGCCACAGCGTACAATGTTTGAGAACTCAATACATGAGCGTTTCTCAGATAAAAACCTAAATGTTGTTATAGCAAAAAAATATAGAGCAATTGAGTTGTTGCCCTATATTCTTGGTGCTGATAAGATAATCTGTCGTTCAGGTTATACCAGCGTTATGGATATGCACCTGCTTGGCGTTTCTGACAAGGTGGAGTGGAGTGCCACTCCAGGTCAGAC
>JAKSNX010000147.1 GCA_024405815.1 Paludibacteraceae bacterium
AATTGAACTCGAGACCTCCGGGTTATGAATCCGACGCTCTAACCAACTGAGCTATCCCGCCATTTATTACCTTTCAATTTTGTGGTGCAAATTTACATAAAATAATTGAAAGTTAAAAACTGAATGCTAAAAGTTTTTTAAAAATTTTACGGCAACCCATCTGTCCTTCTCCTTAAAGCCCTCAATTTTCAACCCCAACGATGTGGCACATTGCTCTATTTTAGGCAAATCATCTATGTAGAAACCACTCATATAGAGTGTTCCGCCTTTTGTAAGTGTTTCTACATACGCACCCATATCAGCAAGCAGAATGTTAAGATTTATATTGGCAAAAATAATGTCAAACTCTCTGCCTTTAAGGGATGAGGCATTGCCTAACTCCACTTCCATAGCCACACCATTAAGTGATATGTTCTCTTTTGCATTGCCAATGCACCACTCATCTATATCAATGCCAATTGCAGACTGCGCACCGCGTTTCATAGCCAATATGCCAAGCACAGCCGTACCACAGCCCATATCAAGAATACGCTTGCCACTCATATCATCGTCTAAAATCCAAGTAAGCATACCGCTGGTAGTCTGGTGGTGACCTGTGCCAAAAGACATCTTAGGGTCTATCATTATCTTATACTCCACATCGGGTACGTTTTTATGGAAAGAACTATAGACAACACACCTCTCTGCTATAACTATAGGCTGAAAATAGTTTTTCTCCCACTCCTCATTCCAATCCTTATCTGGCATATCCTCCACACTATATTTGCGGTTCTCAAGCACCTCTTTTAAACTTTTATCACTAAAAAGCGTCTTATTTTCAAAAGCAAAAAGTTGATTGTTCTCTTGATAAAAAGAATCACACCCTATCTCAGAAAGATAATAAGTCAGCGTATCAATCTCATAATCAGGCAATCCTGACACATCAACTGAAATTTTAACGTATTGCATATAGTATTTTTTTAGAATTTTTTTAACTTTGCACAAATATAGCCAATTTTTCATTATGAAACACTCTGTGCTTATATTATTATTTGGTTTGGGCTTAACATTGGGTTGTTACGCACAAAACTTTTATGATGACATCTATTATGATAAGTCAAAAAAAGAGAAATATGTATTACCCGATGCACCTACTACAACTACAAAACAGAGCAATGTAGTTATAAACACAACCAATGCTGAAATTGTGGAAGTACAACCGTCAAGCACCAGAAGCGTTGATGAATATAACCGTTTCACTTTTGGCACTAATCCAGAGAATCTAATGCCTGATACTACAGACACAGACTTTAAGTACACCTCTAAAATAGCCAAATACTACAACCCTAAGGTTGTTACAATAAATGACCCACAGTATGTTTACGTAGTTAGTGATAATGTAAAGATAAACAACGCAACAACCTATAGTGGCTGGAACTCTTGTTGGAACTGCAACTGGGGTTGGGGAGGCTGGTATTCACCATGGCATGACCCTTGGTACAGACCTTACGACCCTTGGTATGACCCTTGGTATAGACCCTACAATCCGTGGTATGACCCATGGTACAGACCTTACGACCCA
>JAKSNX010000148.1 GCA_024405815.1 Paludibacteraceae bacterium
AAAAAGTTAGCAATGGCACTGCTGGCAAGCCATACGCCCATAAACAGCGATGCAAATTTTACAGGGGCAAGGCGGCTGACCATTGAGAGTCCTATTGGCGATAGGCATAACTCTCCTATTGTGTGTAGTAGATAAGTAAATACAATAAACCACATAGAGGCTTTATAGGCAGTGTCTGGCAAAGTATCCACATCGCCGCCTCGCTGATAAACGGCTATATTCATAAGCACAAATCCAAGTCCAAGAAGAATAAGCCCCATGCCCATTTTCTGTGGTATGGTAACTGTTTTACCTTTTGAGTCTAACCTGCCCCACATTATGGTCATAAGGGGTGCCAAGGCAAGTATAAACAGCGGGTTAATGGATTGGAACCAGGCGGTAGGCACATCATATCCAAGGCATATGCGGTCTGTGTAACGCTCTGTAAATATGGTCATTGAGCAACCTGCCTGCTCATATCCTGCAAAAAATGCAATGGCAAATGCGGTAAGTATCACTATTGCCCATATACGCTGTTTCTCCGCTTTTGTAAGCTCTGTATGCTCTAACGCATTTTCTTCTTTAAGCACCTGCTTTCCAGGACGTAACCCTACCTCACCAAGATACTTTTTCTGTAGCAGAAGATAATTCACAAGCCCTAACATCAGACCCGATGCGGCGGCAAGGAATCCATAACGGTATCCGTAATGCACTGCAAGCCAGCCTGTAAGCAGTGGGGCAAAAAACGAGCCGAGATTTATACCCATATAGAATATGGTGAACGCACGGTCTATGCGGCTGTCACCATCGGGGTACAAATCCCCCACCATAACTGATATATTGGGCTTAAACATACCGTTGCCAAGTATAAGCAACGTAAGACCTGTATATAGGGCGGCATTGTTCTGCATTGAGGCAAGTGACAAATGCCCCAATATCATTAGCAATGAGCCTATGACTATGGATTTTCTTTGCCCGATGTAAGTATCTGCTATATAGCCACCTATAAGGGGTGTGAAATAGACAAGCCCTGTAAATATGCCATATAACAACGATGCTGACTGGTCTGAGAAACCAAGTCCGCCGTTAAGAAACTCTGCCGTAAGATACAGCACCAATAACGCACGCATACCGTAGTAGCTGAAACGCTCCCACATTTCTACGGTAAATAATAGATATAATCCTTTTGGATGGTGCATGTCTTAATGTATGATGTATAAATGTATGATGTATGAATAACTTTACTTTCAGTCAGCTAACGCAGTCAACTATTCCACATATAGCACCAACCCTTTCAGGTACTCTCCCTCCGGATGGTAGATGTTTATGGGGTGGTCTGCTCCTTGTGTAAGGAAATTAAGTATTCTGACCTTTCTGCCACTCATTGCCGCAGCAGAAAAAACCGCCAAACGGAACTGCTCTTTGTTAACTACTTGAGAGCAAGAGAAGGTGAATAAAATTCCGCCACTCTTAATTTTCTCAAATGCCTTTGCATTTAGCCTCTTGTAGCCTTGTAGAGCATTTTTTAAGGCGTCCCTATGTTTTGCGAATGCAGGTGGGTCAAGTATAAT
>JAKSNX010000149.1 GCA_024405815.1 Paludibacteraceae bacterium
TTAGCGGTCTCATTAGGTACTAAAAGGAATGTTTCAAAACCCTCAAATACCGAGCGGAACGCATGAAGTTTACCACCTTCTGAGAAGGTTGGCTTAACTTTATCTACTAATTGTCTTAATTTACTCATAGTTCCTCCCCTTTTTAGCACATTTCCTTTTGTAGTTTATCAAGACCCTCACGTACTATACGCTGAAGTTCCATTTTAGATGAGCAAACGCACTCTGCGGCTGCAAAATCCTCTGGAGCAACCTCATAAATTCCAAGAGCCTCCATCTTGTCAATATCAAACGCAATGATAGCCTTGATAAGATAGCCCATATAGATATCCATCGGCGTTACCTTATCATACTCACCGGACATTATCATATTACGCTGACCTCCCAATATTCTGGTATCGGGGTTAAACTTGAATGAAGGAATCAATTTTGCCACAAAAGATGATAAAATAGACGGACTTGTAGAGAACGTTGTAGGACGTGGCATTATCCAACCCATAAACTCATTAGCGTCTGAGCCGTTCTTCATAACCGTAATTTGGTTTACAAACGGAGCAAGATAGTCATTTGCAGTAGTCTCAGAACCCGATAGCGGATTACCTGAAATAATGGTGGCGTTAGAGCCGTTGCATATATTGCAGTCAAGAATTTGGCTAAGTTTCTGACCTAAAACCATCTTGTAGTAGCAGTTTGAATAAGCCTCAGAACCTGTAAGGGCAACATTCTTTGAGAAATCAATTACACCCTTGGCGGCAAACCTACCTATGTATACCACCTCTTGAGCCCCGATAGTCCAAACTATCTCACCTTTATTTATAGGCTGTACATTGTTTATCTGCACACCCACATTGCTTGCAGGGTACTTGCCCTCAAATGCGGTAACGGTAGCGTTCTTAACATTAGCAAATGTCTTGGTGCCGTTCTTAACCCCCACAAACACAGGAGCGATTTTAGAGAGCACATCAATACCGTTTTGGAAATCAGACTGTGAATCCTTAAAAATAAACTCATAATCAGCGGCAAGTGGTGCCAAATCAAACGCCGATATAAAAATTGACTTAGGAGTGTCTGCCGGATTGGCAATAACATCGTACGGACGCTGCTTTACAAAAGCAAACATACCTGCATCACTAAGAGCCTTCTTGATATCCTCAACGCTGCCGTTAAGGTTTATCTTCTCCAAACTCTCTTTTGTACCCTTTTTATCGTTCTTAACCACGATACTAAGAATCTTACGTCTGTCGCCTCGGTTGATAGCCTCAAGTGTTCCGCTGACAGGACTGACTATCTTAACGTCAGGTTTCTTCTTGTCATAGAACAGTACGGTTCCAACCTTTACGGCATCGCCGGGCTTCAGTGCAGGCTTAGGTACAATCCCGTAGAAATCATCGGGGTTAAACCCGATGTAATCTCCCACAGATGACTGACCAAAAGACTTCTCTGCCTCCCCTTTCATAGGAATTTCAAGCCCCTTTTTCAGTTTTATCAATTCTGCCATAATTGTTAGTAAAAAAAA
>JAKSNX010000015.1 GCA_024405815.1 Paludibacteraceae bacterium
AAAAAAAGGGAACCGCTGATATCTCCCCATGGTAGTGGTGTTAGTGGGTGTATGCGGAGGACGGCGGTGGACTACAAAAAAACCGCAGACGACCCCACATAAGGGGGGTTAACGGCGATTTACGAGGAGTTACAACAAAATGATAGAGTTTGATTATGAGAAAGCTGTAAAGACCGAGACAAGTCGTCTCAAGTCTTTATTTAAGACGGTGCCCGACAATAAAAAGAAACTAGCCGAGCGATTAATCACCGAGGCGGCTAGACTCAAGGCTTCGCTAGATGCGCTCTGGTTAGATATTCAAGCTAACGGAGAGTATGAGGACTTCCAGAACGGCAAGGACGTTGGTTTTATTACTCGTGAGAGAGCCGCTTCTAAAACTTTTACAGCTAGAGACAAGAGCTATCAAGCAATCATGAAACAGCTGTTTGAACTCTTGCCACCAGAACAGGCAACCAAGTCAAAACTTGACGAGTTTATACGAGGCGACTAATGGAAGCTAATAACTTTATATTCCAGTATTACCAAGCCATAACAGACGGCTCTATTATTGCTGGAGTATGGATAAAAAAATGGTATCAGCAAGTTATTAAAGATCTAGAGAATAAGAGTTATATCTTTGACGCAAAGAGAGCTAACCAAGCTATTAAGTTTCTCGAGAACTTTGTACACCACCACGAGGGCGCACTTGCACCGCAGTGCTTAAAACTAGAGCTGTGGCAAAAGGCGTTTATCTCTGTAATATTTGGTTGCGTAGATACTGACGGCTGTAGACACTTTAGAGAGGTACTGTTAATTGTATCTCGTAAAGTTGGCAAAACTTTGCTCGCTGCTGGTATAGCTGAGTACATGAGTTTATTTGACGACTACGGCGCTCGTATATACTTCGCTGCGCCAAAGCTCGACCAGGCGAGACTTTGTTACGAAGCTTATTATCAAAGTATTAAAAAAGAGCCAGAAATAGACTCACTTTGTAAGAGGCGACGCACTGATATTTATATTGAGAGTAAGAACGCAAGCGCAGCTCCACTCCCGTTCTCTGCTAAAAAGTCTGACGGACTTAATATATCTCTTTGCATTTGCGACGAGATTGCAGCGTGGGAGGGTGACGCTGGACTTAAGTTCTACGAAGTTATTAAGTCGTCACAGGGTGGACGTAAACAGCCAATGATATTAAGTATATCGACGGCGAACTTTATAAACGACGGCATTTACGACGAATTAATAAAACGTGCAACAGCGGTAATAAACGGAGGTAGTAAAGAGAAAAGACTAGCTCCGTTTTTATATATGATTGACGACATACAAAAATGGAACGATATAAACGAGCTGGCGAAAGCTAACCCTAATCTAGGTGTATCTGTTTCCGTTGATTATATGCTCGAAGAGATTGCAATTGCAGAGGGTTCGTTAAGTAAGAAAAGCGAGTTTCTTTGCAAATATTGCAACGTAAAACAAAATTCGAGTATCGCTTGGGTTCCAGCCTCGGCGGTAGAGAAGTGTAGCGGTGAAGAGATAAAGATAGAGTCTTTTAAGTCAACCTACTGCGTAGGTGGCATAGATCTCTCTCAATGTAACGACCTAACTAGCGCTTGCCTAGCTATAGAGCGTGATGGCGTTATAAATGTTATCTCGCACTTTTGGCTACCAGAGGAGAAGCTCGAAGAGGCGACAGCTAAGGACGGGTTGCCTTATAGGCTATTTGTCCAAAAAGGTTGGCTCTCGCTTTCTGGTACAAACTTTATCGATTATACGGACGTTTTCAACTGGTTCCGTGAAATGGTCGAAAAGTACGAGTGTTTACCTTTAATGATTGGCTACGACCGTTATAGCTCTCAATATCTTGTTAAAGACTTAAAGGCGTACGGCTTCCAAACGGACGACGTATACCAAGGCTATAACTTGACAGGTACTATACAACAGCTCGAGGGACTACTTAAGGACGGGCGTATTAATATCGGCAATAACGACTTGCTAAAAATACATATATTAGATACCGCCATTAAGATGGACGCCGAGAGCCGACGATTAAAAATAATAAAAATGAACCGCAAGAGTCATATCGACGGAGTCGCAGCGCTACTCTGTGCTCTTGTAGTGAAAGAAAAACACTTTGAAACGATTGGCGGAAAGCTCGCCAATAGATAGGAGAAAACAGATGGGACTTTTTGAGAAAATCTTTTCTAAAAGCTCACAAAAGATTTACGGAAGCTCGTACTGGCAAGCTCTGACAGCTTACTCGCCAGTATTTACTACTAGAGGCGGTAACGCTTACGAGAGCGAGCTTGTGCGTGCTGCTATTGATGCCAGAGCAAGACATATATCAAAGCTCAACATTGAGACAAGCGGAACGGCTAAAGCTGGAACAATGGCAAGACTCAAGCGACAGCCAAACGAGTTTCATACTTGGGCGCAATTCCTTTACAGACTTGATACTATTCTCGATATGCAGAATACCGCTTTTATAGTTCCAATCTTTGGCAAGTCTGGCGAGGTTGTTGGTATTTACCCAGTGCTCCCAAGTTCGTGCGAACTTATCGAGCACAACAATGACGCATGGCTTCGCTATAAGTTCAGAAACGGCAAGAGCGCAGCACTAAAACTTAGCGAGTGCGGAGTGCTTACGAAGTTTCAATATGACCATGATGTCTTTGGCGGTTCCCGTACAGCTCTCAATAATACGCTAGATCTAATCGACTTGCAGAATAAAGGAATTAAAGAAGCAATTAAGAACGGCGCTACTTATAGATTTATGGCGCAGTTAAATAACTTCTCTACTAGCGAGGATATTAGAAAAGAGCGAGAGAATTTTAACAACACTAACTTTGCTGGTGAGAACGGTGGCGGTATGCTCTTGTTCCCTAACACCTACAAAGATATTAAACAGATTAACTCGACAGCATTTGTGGTTGACTCCAATCAAATGAAAATGATAGAGACCAACGTCCACAACTACTTTGGAGTTAACGAGGCTATCTTGCAGAACAAGGCGACGAGCGCAGAACTCGACGCCTTTTTTAATGGAGTCATTGAACCATTTGCAATCCAGTTAAGCGAAGTATTAACAAAGATGTTCTTTAGCGAAATGGAAATAGAGCGAGGTAACGCTATCTATATCGCTGCTAACCGTTTGCAGTACATGAGTGTTAGTGAAAAGATTTCACTCTCCCAGCAACTCGGCGACCGTGGCGCAATCATGATAGACGAAATTAGAGAACTCTTTAACTACCCACCTCTCCCAGATGGTAACGGACAGCGAGTACCTATTAGAGGAGAGTATTACTTTGTAGGCGAAGAGGATAAAGAAGAGGAGGAGCAAACAGATGCCACTTAAGAAAGATAGAGAGTATAGAAACCTTGTTAAGCCTCTCGAGGTTAGAAGTCTTGCAGATGGCGAAGACAATACAGCCAAGGTCGTAGAGGGTTACGCTACTACATTCGACGAGCCTTATATGCTTTATAGCTTTAGAGACTGGGACGGAACACTTGTAGAAGTGTGGGAACAGGTAGACCGTAACGCATTTAACGAAACAGACATGGACGACGTTATTATGCAGTACGACCACGAGGGTAGAGTATTTGCTCGTAAGAGCAACGGAACACTTGAGCTTAATGCAGACGAGCACGGCTTGCACGTTCTTGCCAACCTCGGAGGCACTGAGACAGGTCGCCAGTTATACGAAGAGATTAACGGCGGCTATACAAACAAAATGTCATTTGGTTTCACTGTTAAAGAAGACAGTAGAACAGAGACAGAGGACCACGAGAACAACGCAATTAAGGTAATGAGAACTATTACCAAGATTGGAAAGTTGTACGACGTGAGCGCTGTATCTCTCCCAGCAAATGACGGAACAGAGATTTCAAGCCGAAACCAGAGCGAGGGAGTTATTGCCGAGGTTATGGAGGAGTTCCAGAAAAGGCACGAAATAAATATAGAGAGGCAGCGTATGCTTCTCAAAATTAAATCTATGGAGGTTTAAAAAATGTTTGACTATTCAACATTTACACCAGACCAGATTGAGGAGCGTATTAACGCTTTGAAGTCTGAGATCTCCACAGCTGACGAGGCAAGACTCTCAGAGATTAACGGCGAACTCGAAGCAATCGAGGCACGTCGTAACGAACTTATTGAGATTGAGGCTCGCAAGGTTGAGGAGCGTAAAAAGGTAGCGGAAGACCTTACACTTCCAATTATTGAAGAAATGCCACAGGAGGAAAGAAAGATGGTAGACATTAAGGAATTTAGAAACTCTAAGGAATACGTTAACGCTTTTGCGGAGTATATCAAGACAAACGACGATACTGAACTCCGTACACTTCTCTCTACTAACGTAGAGGGCGGTACTATTGCAGTACCAGACTTTGTAGCTGACGAGATTAAGACAGCTTGGGACAACGAAATGCTTATGGCTAAGGTTCCTACAATCGCAATCTCTGGCAACTATGAAGTTATGTTTGAGATTTCTGGTACAGATGCAGTTATTCACGTCGAGGGTTCTGGTGCTGTAGCAGAGGAGGAGCTTGTCGAGGGTATCGCTAAAATTGAGCCAATTTCCATTAAGAAGTGGATCTCAATCTCTAAGACAGTTATGAAACTTACAGGAGAGGCTTTCCTTAACTACATTTATAGAGAGCTTGCTCACAAGATTGCTAAGAAAGCTGCTGACACACTCGTTGCAAAGATTGCAGCACTCCCACAGGTTGCTACAGCTACAACTCCATCAGCTGCTAAGATTGAGCTTGCGCCAGATGTTAATACAGTAGGCGAGGCTATTTCTTATCTCTCTGACGAGGCTAACAACCCAGTAGTTATTATGAACAAGAGAACAAAGCCAGCTTTTATCGCTGCTGCTAAGGCTGCTGGTTATGCTTTGGACCCTTTTGATAACTGCGAGGTTATTTATAACAATTCTCTTCCAGCATTTAGCGCAGCTACAGCTGGTGAGGTTTACATGATTGTTGGTGACCTTAACGGTGCTGTTAAGACAACACCAGACGGAGACTCTGTAGACTATATCTTTGACGAGCTTTCTCGTAAGAAAGAGAACCTTGTAGAGGTACTTGGTGAGCAGCTTATGGGTCTCGGCGTTGTTGCAGATAAGAGCTTTACACTCGTAGCAAAGCCACAGGCTAACGGCTAATAAAAACAGGAGGCATTTATGGCAATTATTGACGAGGCAAAGACTTGGGTAAGAGTTACCACAAACGACAGCGCTATAGTCGACGAAATTAGTATGCTCGTAGATGCCGCTATACTCGACTTAACAAAAACCGCAGATATTGCGGACGTTGACAGAGAGAACTTACCGCCAATTATTAAGTTGGCGGTACGTTCTTACGTCCAAGCATATTGGACTAGAAACGTTGATGAGCAAGCTAAGTACCTCGTTATCTATGACGGCTTAAAGGCAAAGCTTGCAACGTCCTCGGCTTATAACATTCGCAATTAATCGGAGGTTATAAATGGATAACCTAAGAAGAGTTAAGTTAATTAAACGAGCACCGCTCGTGGACTCTTTGGGTGAGGTTACAAACGACGTAGAAACTTTTAGAGAAGTCTACGGCGTTGTAACCTCTTCTACTCAACAGGAGTGGTTCACGGCGCACAGAGACGGTATTAACGCATTATACAAACTTGTTATTTATTCTTTTGAGTATGATAACGAGCTAGTCGTAGAAATGGACGGAGAACGCTACAGCGTTTATCGTACATTCGAGACAAGCGTTGACAAGATAGAGTTATATCTAGAAAAGAAAGCTGGGACAGAATAATGGCAAATGTAATTGACATTACAGAGCTTGCTAGTGAGGTCGGTGCTGTTCTTTCCATGTATGCTCAAAACGTTCATAACGAGACAGAGAAGTGGTTAGAAAAGACCGCAAAAGAAACCGCTAAGGACTTACAAAAAACCTCACCTAAAAACACTGGTAAATATGCTAAAGGCTGGACGGCTACAAAAAAAGACGGGCACTGGGTTGTACATAACAAAAAAGCGCCTGGTCTAGCTCACTTATTGGAGCACGGTCACCCTGTAAAAAGGGACGGTGTAAAAATTGGAGACGTTAACGCAATAGAGCACATTAAACCAGCCGAGGAGCGAGCAAAAGATAAAGTCAAAGAACTAGCCAATAAACTAAAACAGGTGGGTGGATAATGACACAACAAGATTTTTATAACATCTTAACGGGTCTTAATATCCCCGTTAGATATGACCACGGAGAGGACGGCTTGCCCGTCCCTTTTTGTTACTACACGTTTGTAAGAGCTACGCTCTTAAATGCAGACAACAAAAGTTTTGCGACTTTTAATAATGCCGTCGTTAATATCGTAGCAACTTCTAAAGAGGAGATAAATAGACTCACGTCTATGCTCGAGGAGCTGTTAAGCGATAACGACATACCTTTTGGAGACCCAGACGAGGGTTGGGACGAAAAGGAAAAAATCTATTTAACAACTTATTATTTGGAGGTATAACAAATGGCTAATAAGGTTCGTTTTGGTCTTAAGAACGTTCACTACGCAGCTGTTACAGAAACAGTTGGCGAGGACGGCAAGATTACAACATCTTACGGCGACGTAAAGCCATGGATTGGCGCTGTAAGTCTTTCTCTCTCCCCAGAGGGTAACAGCGATACATTCTATGCTGACGACTACGCTTTTTATAACACTGACACTAACAGTGGTTATAGTGGTTCTATCGAGACAGCTGGCGTGCCAGACGAAATGCTCGTGGAGATCTACGGCATGATTAGAGACTCCGTTACTAAGAATATCGCAGAGTTTGCAGATGTGACTTCTAAGTACATGGCTATTATGTTCGAGATTTCTGGCGACCAGTCCGCTCGTAGATATTGCTTCTATAGAATTAAGATGGAGCGCCCAGAGGTTGCTAGTGAGACAATTACAGACACAAAGACTGTTAAGACTCAGACTTGCAACATGACAGCTACACCACGTCCAGACGACATGGTAGTTAAGACATTCGCAGACCCAGAGGCTACAAACTACGCTACATGGTACGAAACAGTGCCAACAGCGCCAGAGAAGCCAGCTGCTTAAGCTTATTATTAACAAAGATTTACACGGGAGTGGCTATATAGTCGCTCCCGTTTTTCTTTATACCCAAGGAGATTAAAACAATGTTTAAAACAGTAAATGTCGGAGGCAAAGAGTTGAAGTTTAGAGCTTCCGCTCAGACCTCTTTTTTATATAAAAAGATTTTTAACAAGGATATACTCGCTGTATTGTCTAACGTTAAAGAGTCTATGGATATTGATAGCATCTTAGGACTTGCTTACGTTATGAACCTACAAGCAGAAAACCCAAAGACATTGGACGACATTATGCACGGAAAAGTGTCGGAGGTTAGCTTTTTACAGTGGCTTGACGACTTCGAGTATACAGACTTAATCGACGCCGAGTTTATTAGCTCCGTAACAGATGCGTGGCTAAGAACTACGGAAACAAGCACAAAATCAAAAAACCAGTATCGCCCACAGTAAGACCTAGCACAACAATGCTTTTTGTACTAAGAGCGTTGCAATTAGGTATCAAGTTTGAAGAACTTGATTATTTTACAGTGGGCGAAATATACGACCTAATCACTGAGAGCGGAAACGACCGAGAGGAGTGGGACAGAAAAGCCACCCAAGAGGACATTAAAGCTCTTTTTGGTTAATTGGAGGTAAACATGGCTTCTAATATCAAGGGTATTGTTATTGAGATTGAGGGAAAGACCAGCGGACTGGTTAAGTCTCTTAAAGACGTAGATAGCTCTATTAAGGACACACAAGCCGCCCTTAAGAAAGTTAACGAAGCTCTCAAGCTCGACCCTAAAAACGTTACATTAGTAGCGGAAAAACAAAAGCTCTTAGCAGACCAGATACAAAATACAGAGCAAAAGCTTAAGCTACTCGAACAGGCTGCCGCAGATGCGTCACAGGCTTTAGCAAATGGCGAGATAAGCGAGGCGGAGTATGCACAGCTTGCAGCTGAGGTGGAAATTACAAGACAAAACCTCGAAAAGCTCACCGCTGAGGCTAACAACGTTCGGACAGTAGGACAGGCTTTCGAAGAGGTTGGTCAAAAGATACAAGATGTAGGGAAAAAGGTCGAGGACGTCGGCGAAAAGACAAAGACTTTCGGCGAGAACATGACCAAAAATGTAACAGGACCTATTTTAGCTGGTGCGGCTGCTGCTACTGGTGCATTTGTTGAGGTAGATAAGAGCCTCGACATCATTATTAAGAAAACAGGCGCTACGGGCGAAGACCTTAACGAACTCGAGGGTATCTTTAACAATATCGCTAAGACGGTGCCAGCTGACTTAAACACTATAGCCAGTGCAGTAGGTGAAGTTAACACCCGTTTTGGTGTAACTGGTGACGATCTAGAAGAACTCTCCACATTATTTATCGAGTTTGCATCTATTAACAATACTGACGTATCTACATCAGTCGACAATGTACAAAAAGCGTTAGCTGCTTTTGGTCTTCCAGCTTCGGAAGCTGAGGCTATGCTCGATAAATTGACTCAGACATCACAGTCTACGGGTGCAAATGTTGACACTCTTACACAAGGTCTTATACAGAACGCAACAGCGTTTGAAGAGTTAGACCTCTCAATGGAGCAGTCTATTGAATTTATGGGACAGCTCGAGACAAGTGGTGTTAATAGTGAAACAGCTATGCAAGGCTTAAGAAAAGCTCTTAAGAGTTCAGCAGAGGACGGCGTAGACCTTAATACGGCGCTCTCTGATTTGCAAAACGCTATCCTAAACGGTACAGACGACATGGACGGCTTGACTCTTGCGTATGAGACGTTTGGCAAGTCTGGCGACCAGATATATGGAGCTTTGCAAAATGGTACGCTTGACTTTACAGCTATGGGACAGGCTGCCAGTGACGCTGGCGGAACAGTAACAAACACATTTAATGCTACTGTTGACCCAGTAACTAAAATGAAGACGGCAACCAATAGCTTAAAGCTTACACTTGGCGCAGTTGGTGAGACTATTGCTGGTATGGTTGCGCCAGCTGTTGAGAAGCTTGCAGACGCTATAGAGAATATAAACGAGTGGTGGAACTCACTTAGTGACTCACAGCGTGAGTTTATACTCGGCGCTCTTGCAGTAGTTGCGGCAATTGGACCAGTTATAGCCTTTATCGGTAACTTGATAACCACCGTAGGTATGGCGATAACGGTAGTAGGTACTATAACCACCGCTTTAGGTACTACTGGCTTGGCGGCTACATTCGTAGCTTTAGCGCCTGTTATTGGTTCAACTATTGCGGTTATTGCTGCGGTCGTTGCTATCGGTTGGGGACTGTATGAAATAATTACAGGACTTATAGACATCTTTAATAACTGGGACGTAGTTACTCAAACAGTCGGCGAAAGTGTTAACGCAGTATTCGGAGGCATTGGCGACTGGTGGAGTGAGAAGACCGCTGGTATACAAGCAGACATAGATTTAACAGCGCAAGGTTTTGAAGCTTTTAAAGAAGATGCAAGCGCAAGCCTTGAGACATTAAAAACTAACGCTTCGGAAAAGTGGGAGACAATGAAGAGCACCGCCTTAGATGCGCTTAATAATATGAAAGAAAACGCAAGCGAGAAAGTAGACGCTATCGGCGGTTTCTTTTCTGGACTTGGTGAGAGTGCACTCACTTGGGGCGCTGACCTCTTACAAGGTTTTATCGACGGTATTAAGTCTCTATGGAATAGCTTTACTGGAACAATTAACGACATAACTGGCTATATTGCCGACAATCTCGGTTTCTCTGAGCCAGACGAGGGACCGCTCTCACGTTTCCATACATTTGCTCCCGATATGATTGAATTGTGGAACAAGGGCATATACGACAACCTCGACAAAGTCCAGATGTCGTCTGAGGTAATGGCTAACACTGTAGCAACTGGCGTACAACAGCCAACAGACTACAGCGGAGCGTTAAGCGGTATTAGCGGACAGCTCTCCGCTATGGCTGGCAACGGTCAAGCAATCAGCGTATATATTGGTAACGATAGACTCGGTACAGCTATTGCGAGAAGTAACGCAAGAGCTGCTTATATCTCGGGAGGTCATTAATATGCTAGGAAAGTATTTAACAGTTAACGGCGTCCAATATCCTAACCCAGCCAAGTTCTCGTTATCTATTAAGAATAACGAGGCGGTTAACCTCTCGGAGGTCTATACGGAGCTTGTTAGTGTTAACCGTCTTTATAAGTTTGGCTTTACTGCGACAATGCAAGTAACCTCTTACTGGCGTGACAAGATTATTGCAGACTGTAAAAAGCCACTTAGTGTTGTCACTGTAGACGGTGAGACTTATACAGGACGTTTACGAGCTAGTGGCTTAGATCTAGAAGAAAACTCCGAGAATACAAAAGGAACACGAGGACTTTGGACTTTTAAATTAACATTTACGGAGCTTTAAAAGATGTATCAAATTAACGATAAATTTAGGGCGGCTATGAAGTCGCCCGTTATTGTTCCAAGGCTGAGAGGCACTATTAACAAACAGCCGTTTAGTGACGAGGACATCTTACAAGGCTCGTTTAGAGCGTGCAACCAGTGTGTAGATGTGTCACAGATTGCGCTAGGCGGTGTCTTTGTCGGTGAGGTCTCTCTTACCTTATTGCCAACTATAGCGACCGAGCGTGGTGGCTGGGTTGGTAAAGAGATTTATATAGAGTACGGTCTCGACTGTGGCGACGAGATAGTATATATCCCTTGCCCGTCGGGTTACTATTATATTTACTCAGCGACATGGACAGCTAACGGCTTGGAGATAGTCGCTTACGACTCAATGAGTAAGCTAGACACGTTCTACAGCCACGAACAGGCTACGGGTAGAGCTTACGACTGGTTAACGTTTATCTCAGCTAAAACAGGCATAAAGCTAGGCAATACCAGAGCAGAAATAGAAGCTATGCCAAACGGTTTGGAAATGCTCGCACTATACTCGACAGACGATATAAGCACTTATAGAGACTTATTAATGTTTTTGTCGGCAGCTCTCGGAGGCTTTGCAACTTGTGGGCGTGATGGAAGTATTGTTATTAAGTCTTTTACAGGTTCACCAGTTGACCAGATAGACGAGACCAAGCGCTTCGCTGGTGCTTCTTTCTCTGATTATGTTACTAAGTATACAGGACTCTCGATAGTTAATATCGAAACAAGAGAGACCTCTTACTATAGTATGCCAACTGACGACGGTCTAACTATGAAGTTAGGCGCAAACCCTTTTTTACAGTTTGGAACTGAGGCTACAAAGCGACAAATGCGAGTTGCTATCCTTAACAATTTGCAATCGTTTAAATATGTACCTTATACAGTTACACTCTTGGGTTGTTGTGCTTACGATCTAGGCGACGTTATCAGATTTACTGGCGGTATAGCTGGCGGTGTAGTTTCTGGCTGCGTTATGTCTTACGACTTTAGTTTTAACGACTATAGCTTTGCTGGTTATGGCGATAACCCAGCGCTATTAAGCGCACAGAGCAAGCTAGAGAAAGATATTAACGGTATCTATAGCTCACAGGTTGCAGAGTATGCAAGTGTAACACCTCTTACAAATGTTACCCAGCTAGAAATAAATACAGAGTGGAATAAGATAGGACAATTAACTTTTGCAGTTGCAAAAGACCAAGTTGCATTATTCCACTGCGTTGTAAAACTCAATATAAACGAGAGTGGTTTATCTCGATTTAAGTACAGACTCAACAGCGAGGACATAGACTTTATACATGAGTCATTTGTTACTGCGGAGACTGACACGGTTACACTGTTTATACCGATTAATATTTTGCAAAATGTATTTTATACATTTGAGATATTTGCACAGTCTGACGGCTTTACTGGTTCGATTGAGTTGTACGACGTTCGAGGAGCTTTGTTCGGCATTGGCGTGCTTACTTCTCAGTGGGACGGTAACTTGTCATTTGAGGACGTATTTAAGCTCTCTGGTGATAGAGATTACACAATTGCATTTAATGACGACTCTATTAACGTTGCTCTTGATGTACCAACGCCAGTGGCATTGACTGATAGTTTTGTTCTTTCTGGTGACAGAGATTACACAATCTCATTTAGTGACAACGTTTCTATTATTACTCAAGCAAATACATACGAACTTATAACAGAGGACGGCAGAAACCTCACGACCGAGGCTGGCGACCTTTATATTACAGATGGAGGCGAAGACAATGGCTGAACAGATTAAGTTTACACAACTTCCAAACGTTGGCGATCTAACCGCCTCGGCTATTATTGCACTTGCACAGGCACAGGGAGGCGATTACGCCTCCTATAGTGCCTCACTTGCACAAATTGCCGAGCTTTTAAACAAGGGTATAAGCTACGAAGAGCTACCAACAGAGGCAAAAGACATTCTCGGAGCAATTACCGAGATTTATAACTCTGGTGGAGGCGGTGGCGGTTCAAATGTCAAAATGAAAGACAACCCAAACGGTGGCGTCGACTTAACAGTCGACGGCTTACTCAGAACACTTGCATTACAAGGCAGTGGCGGAGGTGGTGAGTCTGTACACTATCAAATATCACAGGAAGCAAGCGGACAAGCTATCTGGACAACTAACTCAACAGAATACGTCACTATAGCTTCTTTTGGAGTGGTTAATCTTCCCAAAGGTTTATATTATTTGACCACGAATACTTTGAATTTTTCAGTATCTACACCGAGTTATCAATTCGTAGTCGCTATTAGATACGGCGACACTTATATTGAGGTAATTGACGTTGGCGACCCAAAGTCGGCAACTATCAACGGTGTATTTGAGATTGAAGAGACGGGCGAATACTTGCTCGAAATTTGTGGAAAAGTAAAAGGATCTTCAAAGACTGTTACTATCAACTCTGGACAGAATTTCACTTGTGATGTGTTTAGCCTCGGTTCTGGTGGTGGTTCTTCCGTAATTATGAGCGACAACGCAACAGGCGGAGTAGATTTGACCGTAGAGGGTGAGGCGAGAACACTCGCAACACAGAAAGACCTCGACACACTCTACAAGATTACACAGGGTCAAAGCTGGGACTTTGTAGACCGACAGGAAAGCGGAACAAACGTAGCACCAAAGGGAACAGAAAGACAGAGTCTTATTAGTGTTGAGGGTAAGAGCGAACAGGAAACCACAAACGGGTATCAATTAAGCCCACTTTATACTTTAACGGCAAGTGCAACAGGAAATATAAATTTTGATAGTGGCACAATCGGAAAAGTTGAAGCGGGTAACGATTATGTCCTATCTTTTATCAACAACACCCCAGTAAATGCTAATGTTGCTTTGAGAATTTTTGACGGAACAGCTCAACAGTCTGTTAAGGCTTTCCCGTTAATTCCTAACGGCAAAACAACTGTTACATTTAATGCTGTTGCAACTGGTGACGTAATGCTTAATAGAAGCATGGGAGCAGAGTATGCCAACCAAGATGTATTTACAGAGATAATGCTCGAAAAGGGTTCGACAGCTCACGACTTCGAACCATATACGGGCGGACTCCCAGCACCTAGCCCAGCTTATCCACAGCCGATAACAAGCGTGGAGCAGTTGAATTTTAAAGTTACGGGTCGTAATTTGTACAACAAAGACGCTTACCCTCTTACATTTAATTACGCTATAACAAAGTCTGGCGGCTCAGTTTATGCGACTACAAGTGGTAATTATTATGCTACTAGAGATTTTATACCGATTAGTGGCGTACATGGTAAGACTTTAAGTGGTACTCCTAAAATGACGGTTTGTTTTTATGATAAAGATAAGGTGTATATAAGTGGAGCTATTACAGGCGAAACTGGCGCTACTTCTTTTGTAGTTCCTGACAATGCGGAGTTCATTCGTTTTGATACTCATAAAGATTACTACGAAGTGGTCATGATAAAGTTAGGCACTACACCAACAGCTTACGAACCATACCGAGAAGAAACGCACACAATCACCCCACCATTCGCACTCAACAAGATTGGCGACTTTGCCGACTTTGCTAGTATCGAGGCTGGGGAGTGGGTGAAGAAAATAAACAAGTTTACTTACACCGCAACAAGTGTGACGGCATGGTCAAATATTTTCGATATTAGACCAGCAATTAGCGGACTTGCTAGACCATTCTTGATGTCTGATAAGTTTATTGGAAGTGACGCAGAATACAATAGTAATTCAGAGGCAAACGCTGGAATGTCAAGCGGTACAATTTCTCCAAGATTTCCAACTACTGACAGATTGTACTATAAGGGAACAGCAACAAGAGAAGAATTGCTCGAAGCTCTTACTAATGCCACAATCTATGGAGTTGTTGACCCAATAATAGAACCAATCGAAGCCACAGACCTCGAATATTTGAAGTCACTACAGAACCTCGACAGCGACAACGTGATTACAATTACAGACCAAAATAATAACGATATTTCTTATCTCATGAAGTATCTTATTAAACTTTCGGAGGCTATTTGATTATGACAGAATTAGAAAAGGAAATGCTCGAAACCGTGGGAGCTACTGAGGCGGACACAAAGCCACAGGAAGTTAGCCAGCTCGACAGGATTGAGGCACAGGCACTCTTTACCGCCTTGATGACTGACACATTGTTGGAGGAGTAAAACCATGTACGAGAAAATTAAGAAATTTTACAACGAGGGTTTGTACTCAAAAGCACAGGTTCACAAGTTCGTAGAAAAGGGTATTATCACCGAGGAACAGTATATCGAGATTGTCGGCTTACAGGAATAAAGCGAGGTTTTTATGACAGACGAAGAAAGAAACAAAATCCTTAAATTTATTGATGAAGTTGAAAGCCAATTCCCTTATAAAGTATATGGTAATTATGATACATATTGTAAATATAATGAGGGTTGGTGCGATTCGTTAGACCGAATTAGGAGTTTTATTGAAAATTATAAGTAACGATAAGCATAATTTAACGCTATAACAAAAACACGGGGACGGGTTACACCGTCCCTTTTTAATTACAAATAGGAGGCAATATGAAAGGACGAACAATCATTGAGCTAACAGATATTAACACTAAAGAGGTCAAGCGCATTGAGGACAACAATATGTTTACAAAGGCGCTTGACGCTGTATTTAAACAGTTCCCATGGTGGCACAGCAACAACAGTGTTGCTAGGTCTGAGAGCGATATTACAAGCCTTGTTCCAGTAGTTGGCAACGCTCTCGGAGGACTTCTCTTATTTCCAGAGGAGATAGAAGAGAATGAAAATTTGTTATATGCACCAGCGAGCAACAAGCCGACAGCTATAGCAAGCTACGACGCTTACAGCGGAGAAGACTCAAGACGAGGCTCTTTTAATGATATTGAAAGTGGCAAAATTGCAAACGGTTATCGATTTGTTTGGGACTTTCCTACATCAGCCGGAAACGGTCCAATAAAATGCGCTTGCCTAACTTCCAAAAAGGGTGGCGCTGGATATTGGAACGCTGGTGGTGATTTAATAAAAGATAATAACTCTGGTGCGTATTACGAGCCAATCGGTGCACGTTATACACTCTGGAACGGACTTTCTGAGTGTTACGCTTTTGGAGCTGATGAAAAAGGTATTTATTATAAAACTGGTTCGGATATTTACAGAATAAGAACACCAAGAAAGAGCTATACCTTATTTGGTTCACCTTATACAAGCGACAAGCTCGGAACACTTACCAATAACGGTGGTATGTTGCTCCACGAGGGTAAAGTGTGTGTCATTCGTAACGGTGCCAACAGTTCTGGCAACGCTACGGTTACAATTGACAAATACGATCCAGAGACTTGGGAAATGACCTCCGAGGTTATTACAGTTGCAGCACCTCTCGCAGCAAGTAACGAATTACGACACACTTGTGTTACTGATGGTTATTTATATTTGCTCGGAAATGACACATCACGTTATTACAAGGTAAACCTCGAAAACCTCGCAGATGTTCAAGAGATAGTTACTAACGGTGGGAATGATACTGGACGAAGCGGAAGCCTTGCGTCTTTTAATCATGGCGCAATTAGCCACTCAAGACTAATTGAAGCGGATAACACTTCGCACGATATAGCACTAACAAACTCGGTACCGTTTGCTAGTGATGGTGTCTGGCTTATGTGCGGTGTGGAAAGAGCTGGCGGTGGTTCTCGTTTGTTTATGACAACTGGCTCGACTGTTGTTATGCCTTATATCGCTACAATTAACAACTTAGCACAGCCTGTTAACAAGGGCGCAACTCAGACAATGAAAGTAACTTATATAGTTACTGAGTAACGGGGGCGTACATGAGGGAGAAAGAGTACGTTTTAAGTTTTTCAGTAATTAGCGGTTTAATTTCTACATACTTCGAGAGATATGGCGTTATTTTTATTTTTGTGGCGGTGGCTATATGTTTCGACGTAGTGACTGGGTTAGTAGCCTCGGCAGCTAAGGGAGTTCCAATCACAAGCGAAAGAGCAAGAAAAGGCTTTTGGAAAAAAGTGTGCTTTTTGCTCGCTGTTTTCCTTGGCATTTTTATGGACGCTTTTATACCAGAGTTAGTGTTAATGATTGGTATAAAGCTACCTTTTAATTTGCCATTTGGTTGTATAGTTTCCATTTATGTGATACTAACCGAGCTTATTAGCATAGCAGAGAACATCTACAAAGTTAATAAACAGAGTATGCCTAAATGGATAATTAAACTTTTGCAAGGATATAAAAAGAATATAGACGATCTAGGCAAGGAGGATAATAATAAATGACTATTATCGATTATGCGGTAGAATTTGCCGTTAATATTGCGGAAGACGACACCCACGGTTATGACCAAAATAACCGCTGGGGACCAGACTACGACTGTAGTAGTCTTATTATCGCAGCGTTTGACGCAGCATTTAAAAAGGCTGGTATTAAGCCAACGCCTAAAGACAACGGCGCTAGTTATACTGGCGACATGAAAAAAGCGTTCTTAAATAGTGGCTTTATTGAGGTACCACTTAAAGAACGCCGTAAGGGCGACGTACTTCTTAACGAGTCCTCACACTGTGCGTTAATGGTTGATGATAATAGACTCGTTAACGCTTCTATTAACGAACTAGGCAAGGCTGTAGGCGGTAAGAGAGGCGACCAGACTAAGAAAGAGATTTTAGTAAGAACTTACTATACATACTCTAAGGGTTGGGACTGTTGCTTGCGTTATGTAGGCGAAGACAAGCCACAGAAAACGGAAGAGACAAAACAGGACTACCACGAGATTGTAAAAGGTGACACACTCTCCAAGATCTCCAAAAAGTATAAAGTCTCTATCGACGACTTAACAGCGTGGAACAATATAGAGGATAAAAACAAAATCTATATTGGTCAAAAGCTCAGACTAACAGCGCCTAAAGCACCAGAAAAGCCAAAAGCTGGCGACACTGTACAGGTTACAAGTGACAACGGTTTAAATATTCGCTCTGGCGCTGGCATGGCGTACAGCGTTAATAGTTGCCTTAATTATGGAGACGTGGTTAAAGTCCTCGAAGTTTCCAACGGTTGGGGCAAAATCTCACGAGGCTGGATAAGCTTAGACTACACAAAGAAAGTATAAAAAGTTAAAACCTCGCTCTATTTGAGCGAGGTCTTTTTTTATTGAGTTAAATATAGACGAATATCTATTTAACTCGACTTATCGAGTTAAACTCGCAAAAACTCGAAATAAAAACTCGAAAAATAAAAATTAAAAAAGCGCCTCCGAGAGGGTGGAGGCGCCCAGATAAAATAGGAGTTACTATTTATGATTAAGTAACATAAATATTATACCAATAAAGTGGATAAAATAACCCACAACTAACCCACTTTACTAACCCAGTTATAACATTTTTTCAACATTTAATAAAAACAATGAACCCGTAAAAGCCTTATTTTAAAGGGTTTTCGAGGTTGGTGTGTGTTATGGTTAACGGGTTCAATTCCCCTCACTTCCACCACCTAAAACGCCTGTAAACACTACGTTTACAGGTTTTTTATTTTTCTAACTAACCCAAAAGTAACCCACTTTATTTTTAAAAGTCCGTAAAATGTTCAAAACTATACTAAAAATTTTGACAATGCTATGAGTTATGAACAATCGTTAGCAAGTTGCCAGCAAGTTACCAGCAAGTTAAAAGCCTCCGAGCTGTTCGGAGGCTATGTTATAATTATTATTGGAGTGCGGTGGACGTCTTCGGACTATACCCAAGAGTACAAGATGCGTCTTGTACTCTTTTTTTATATACACGCTTGTCTATTTGTTATTTACGTCACGATCTAAGTTAGTAAAGGTTAAGTCCATAATATCGGCGGCTTGTCTTAGCTCGCCCTCGACACTGTGACCGTATACGCCGAACGTATCCATATTAATTCCATGTCCAACTAGAGTTCGTACCATTTGCTCTGGCATTGTATTTTTAACCATACTTACAAAAGTGTGTCGTAGTGCGTAAGGTGAGCCACCGAAGCCACGCTCTTGTGCTAGTTGGTCGTAGTGGTGTCCAAGTGTGGACTGGTTGCCACGGTCACCGATAGCGCTACAAAATATCCATTCACTCTTTAGCTTCTTAGTAGCTGCTCTCTGGTCGTCTAGTATTTTGTTAACCAGAGGTGTGAGAGGTATAACTCTATGTGCGTTTTTATTCTTTCCCTCGGTTTCTATGCCTTTTGTATTGATAGACCTATTAATTGTTATAACGCCGTTCTTGTAGTCAATATCTGACCACTTTAGACCAATCGCTTCGCCTGGTCGGACACCTGTACAAACCATAAAACACAAACATTTGTGATATGTAAGGTCTGACGGCTCTAACAGTGCCTTTATCTGACTTGGTTGTAGTATCTCACGTCCTATAGTAGGGTGACCGTGTGGTATATATAAATCGCCCTTAATACCCTCGTAGTAGTTATACTCCTCGCAGAACCTAACGAACTGCATTATTGTACTACGCATTTTAGTTAGATACTTTTTAGATAATACTTTTGTCCTTGGGTTCTTTGGTTTTGCCTCGTCAAGTATTCTCTGTAGGTGCATCTTAGTAACAGCTTGCATTTTCATTTTGCCAATAGCTGGAAGTATATAAAGACGTCCAAAAGTCTCGTGGTCTTTATAGCTCGCTGATTGCTCCCCAATGCGCTTGGCGGTAGTTTCCATAAAGATTGTCCAACACTTGCCTACAGTGCTTATCTCGTGCACTGTGGTGCCGTATTCCCACTCTCTAGCTCGTGCTATTACGTCACGCTTACCAGCTTGACCTTTTTTATATGAATAAAACGTTTTTGTCACACCGTTGCGGACTAATCTAAAACGCCAACGATTGTATTTAGGCTCAAATGTTGCGTTAGCCATTATTCACCTCCGAGGGATAAGCAGCTTTAAGGTCGTTAATGTAGTCTAGAACTTTGATTTGTCCTTTTATTGATAACTGGCGCAACGATCTAAGAATATCCTCTTCAAATGCACTATTAGCGGTTACGGCTGGCATAGTGATTTTTTCGAGTAGTTCTGGGATAACCTCGACTTCGCCTTGCTTAAGCTTTTCGAGGTCATATCCAAGAGTTTTTGCGAGAGTTGTAATCGTGTTAAAAGAAGCGGTCTCTAAACCGTTGTTATAGATGTCGTACAAAGTAGTTCTTGAGATACCAGTAATATCAGAAAACTTTTTTGTCGAACCATAAGTGTAGATTATGTCTTTTTTAATAATGTTGCCTGTGCTCATAATTGTTAACTCCTATTTACACAATTCTATCACGATTTAACACAAATGAACACTATAACGTTTATTATTACAAAACGGTTACAAAGTGTAAAAAAATGTCCGTTACCTATTGAAAATACCTTTTTGCAGTGTTAACTTGTGTACATAGCGAACACGCAGCATACAAAAAGTTTACAGAAAGGAAACACAAGAAAATGAGAAGTCACTACACTTTTTATCCAATTGTAAGAAGAAGCTTCCAGAACGCTCGAGAGATTGGAGAGGTAATTAACCGCTCCGTGTCTTACGTTAACGACCGTCTTACAGGTAAGAAAGAATTTACCGTTAACGACAAGAGATTAATTCTCGAGTATATGGGAAAGCCAATTACTCAGATGGACGAGGTTTTTATCTGGGAGGCGGTATGAGAAAAACAGCATTAAAAAATGGTGTTGTCTCTCTCGGGCAAGAGTCTGGTCACAACACCATTAAAGCAAGACCTAATATGGCACGGTCTTGCTCCAATTATAACAAACTGGAGGTAAAAACAAAATGACATTTGGCAAAAAGACGCTTGAGGCGTTAATTAGGACCACCACTGCGAAGCTCAACTACTACAAGAAGTACAGAGCGGTCACAGAGCTAAACAGAGACGCTGTTAACTTCACACTTTATACAGGACGTATCGAAACAGCGGACGCATTTATAGAAGATCTAGAGAACGACCTTAGAGACTATTTTAAGCAGATGGAGGCATACAGATGAAAACTTTATTACTCGGAATAATCATAACAGTTAGCGTGGCAGCTCTCGTGGCTATTACTTGCTTTGTATTTGCAAAGATTGCAATTGAAGAAATACACAAAGAGTACAGAAAGCTCCTAAACAAGAGAGACGACGAGCTTATGGACCTCAAGAGAGATAACGAGAGACTTTCCAAGCGCAACGCAGAACTCGAAGCGGCTGTTACTCTCGAGAGAGTAAACGCACCACAAGAGGAGTTTTTTACGGTTCCAAAGAGGGTAACTCGATAATGTGGGAAATAATCAAAAGCATTTTAACAAAGCTAAAAGACGAGCCTGTTTTTTATGTTCGTGAGCGTATACCCAGAACACTAGGCACGCCAATTAGACGCAAGTAACTCGGAGGTATACCGTGGAATATCCAGCACACACTTTACAAGATCTAAAGATAATGCAGCGTTTACCACTTGATATAAAAATACGAATGTCTCAGCAAAGAGTTAGAGACTGGGTTAATGAGTTTGGCATAGATGGCGTATATGTTTCGTTCTCTGGCGGTAAAGACTCTACTGTACTACTTGACGTTGTTAGGAGCGTATATCCAGAGGTTACAGCTGTATTTGTCGATACGGGTCTTGAGTAGAGAGGAGGCGCAAAATGGCAAAGTATCAGCGCAAGAGTGAGACGCCAGCTATTATCCTTTATCAAGATTGGTACGAGATATTTGCTGCGTTGAGCGCTTCGGAGGTCGGTTACATCGTAATGGGTATATATGCTCACCGCCTTGGCAAAGAGTACGAGAGCAGCGGCTCTCCTATTGTTGACTCTCTCTTGTCTTTCCTTAACTCACAGTGCGACAAGAACAAAGAGACATATATAGAGATGTGCAACAAGAAGTCCGAGAACGCAAAGAAAAGGACAGCAACAGGCGAGGACGGTAAGCAAATGCTAACAGATGTTAACTACAGTGAACAAGAGTTAACAGAAGTTAACTTATATAAGAATAAGAATAAGTATAAGAATAAGAATAAAAATAAGAATGATATAGATATATCTTTTTCTTCTAACGAAGAAAAAGGTGTGGAAAAGGAAACAGAAAAAATGTCCGACCACCCAGACGAGGAGACTGGGAAAGAAGTAGACCCCACCCGTGAGCGTGGCAACCCTAATTTTGATTTGAGGCGGTCGTATCATGAGGTCATGGAGCGCAAAGCTAGAGAACGACTCGAGGAGACTGGCTCTAAGTGGTTATCTGACGAGTATTTAGCGAAGAACTATCCAGAGTCTTTTCCACATTTGGCAAAACAATATAACCGTCCCAATATTGACGCACCTAATATTATATGATGAACGTATGTTCTAATAACTACAATGAGGAGCGGCAATATGAGAAAGATTACACACATTATAAATTTAGAGGAGATACCAAGAGGTACGGCGCAGCAAAGAAAGCTTGCAATAGTAAACGGCAGAGCTAGAAGCTACCCAAGCAGAACCTTAGAGCACGCTAGAAGCGTATACGCTTACCAGTTCGCCAAGCTGGGTAAACCCTCCGAGCCATTTAAGGGACCTTGTAAGCTAACACTGGCTTTTATCTTTGGTACTAAGGACAAAAAGAAGATACGAGAGCACTGGAAGACTACAAAGCCAGATTGCGATAACCTCGCTAAGGTGTTCATTGATGCACTAAACCACAATGGATATTTAGAAGACGACAACCAGATAAGCTCTGTATCGGTCTCGAAATGGTGGGAAGCTGAGTCCAAAATACTTTTCGAACTGGAGGAGCTAACAGATGGATAGTAGAGAATACTTCTTAACAGTGCGAGACATGAGCCACAAGCTAAAAATATTAGAAGACGAAATAAGAGAACTTGAGGAGTCTTCTAGAAGAGTCGGCGCACTGGACTACTCTAAAGAGCGTATACAGTCTGGAAGCTCTGAGAAGCTACCGCCATTCGTTAGAGCGCTTGACAAGATAGACGAAAAGAAAGCGTTTTATCAAAAAAGGTGTGCGGAGTATTTAGACTTTAGATCGCAAGCACTTATTAATCTCGATAAGCTAGGCGACGCTATTAACCAAAGAATTTTATATTTGAAGTTCTTTAAGGCTATGAGCCTCGAAGAAATAGCAAAGTTAAAAGAGTTCCGAGATAGTCCGTTAACATTCTATGCAATCGTTAAACGATACCAGAGAGCACTTGACGAGTTCGACAGACGACGACTCTGGGAGAATTAACAACATGATGCCAAGCTGGGCGCAGCTGGTAAATATTAATTAACTAAAATCGTTAGTGTAAAAAATTCATTTCATTATTCTTTCCGACGAACTACCAACCAAACCGAGGGCGCCCACTCGGTGAGGTTAAATAAAAAACAGAGGAGTTACAACATGATTAAAGTAGATAAAGGACACATTACGTTTGAGGGGTCGTTTTTAACTTTATACAGAGAGTATCTGTGTGTTACTCGTTCCATGATTGATATATTTGCAAGACCGTTATCAAACGAAGAGAAAGACATAGCTCCGATAATGTTGCTTAATGTTGTAGAGGAGCTTGTTAGAGATATTGAGAACGGTAACGACTACTTAAAGCCAGATACACGCACGGACTTAAGCGACGTAAGAAAAATAATTAAAAGATTAGCAGAGGAGGGCGGTAACAATGATTAAGTACATTATCACATTTAAAGACGGAGGCGAGCTTTTAACCAGAGCCGAGAACTTTAGAGACTTACTACTAGACGAGGACGGCGAGCAAAAGTATTTGCGTGGTTACGATCTAGAGGACATTGAGTCAATTAACGAGTTGTGAGGTTTATCGTGATTATTATTAAATGCAGTATGTATCTCACCAAGGCGGCAGAGGAACAGATTAGAAATAATATCCTAGAACAAAGGGCAAGTGGAATAATTGTTTTGCAACCATATCTCGAGGTTGTTGCTGTTGCTGATGACGATACAAAACTAGAGTTCAAATTAAATAAAGAACCAGAGTGGAACGGGGGGGCGCAGAACAATGACAATTGAAGAGATTGAAGCATACAACCGAGAACAGGTTAAGAAGCTGCGAGACTGGTGCAAAGGTAAACCTATCACGGTTAGCCAAGCTGAGGACGACGAGGAGGAGCAGAACAATGACCGAGAGAGAAGTAGTTAACGCCAAAAAACGAGAGTTATACAGGACAAGAAAAGAGAGTGGTCTCTGTACAATGTGTGGCAAGCCTCGAGAGGCGACAGCTATAAATATAACAAGGTGCGAAGCCTGTAGAGCTATGCGAAAGAAAGACTACGTTGCTAAAAAGGACTTTGAGAAGTACAGACTAAAAAAAGAATTGCAGATATTAAGAAAAGCATTATTAATGGTTTGCGAAGAGTTGGCAATTAAAAACCATTGTGTACATATTCCTAACTGTTATAGCGAGTTAGACCAAGAAGAGTGCCAGCTTATAAAAGAGTGTCACGATAAATATTGGTTACTCAATTACTATCTAGATAAAGCACGAGAGGAGCGCAACACATGAAACCTTTATATTATTGTGACCCAGACAAAAATAAACAGTGCCCCAAGATTACTGGAGATACATACGGTTGTTTTAAGACTTGTTTCTTTACTACCAAGTTAGAAGCTAAAGCTGATGATAATAACATCAGACCAGAACAAGCGCTTGCCTCTCTTGAGTATATGAATAGCAATATTAATAGAGTGGAGTATGGAGTAGAGATATAACACTTGCTATAAATAATTAATTAATGTCTACAAATGTCTAAAAGGATAGTAGTAAATTATAAAATGAATGATTAGCAGCACGAACACACTGCCTGTATTTATCCTTTTATGTGATTTGTCCGAACTTCGACATTAGTTATTAGATCGCTGCTGTAGTTGTTCAGCCGTTGGGGAGACTCCTCAACGGCTTTTTGAATGGTGGAAACTATGAGAAGTATTGACAAGAACTTTTATAACTCAGCGACTTGGGTTAGTTGCTCTAAGTCTTATCTGAGTTATGTAAACGGACTGTGCGAGATTTGTTTAGCAGAGGGGCGATTAACACCAGCGAGACTCGTGCATCATAAAGTACACATGAACGCCGAGACTGTACAAGTTCCAGAACTTGCTTACGGTTTCGATAACTTACAGGCATTGTGTCAAGATTGCCACAACCGTGTGCACTATGGCAAAAGCTTACCGAGGCGCTACAAAATTATTGACGGCGAGTTGGTGATAGACACACGAACTGAGTAACAACAACGGGATAGAGATTGCAACTCGAAAAGCGACAAGCCTAGTCGTTTCCCGTTGTATTACATATAGGCTATTCACTAAGGCGGTGGAGATTTGAACCAGTATACGAGTGGGAAGTATGACCAGATAGGTGAGGCTATCAAAAAATATGTTGACGGTAAACCATGGGAATATTTCAACGGTTTTGTTAATACAGACAGCCGAGCGAACTTTAAATGTTTGAACTGCGGAAATATCCAGTCGATACCGTTTCATTGTTTTCGAAAGAAGCAACGAACGCATATACCAAGATGTAAAGTTTGTGAACAATCAAGACGGGAAGAAGCAAAGTCTAAAAAGTTTAATCAGCTTATGGAAGATAGGCGCATCTTCGAAGAACAAAAACGAATTAAGAAGTTAAGAGCAAGACCGTCACTAAAGAAAGTACAAAAAAGACTTGTCTTTAATCATTGTAGAGAGTGTGGAACAACATTCTTGTCGGTGAATAATACAGCTTATTATTGTTCTGACCAATGTCGAAGAAAGTATAAAAACTGGAGGTGTGACCACAGAATAAACAAGAGCGTCATTGTTGATAAAGATATATCACTAAAGAAGTTATATCAAAAAGATAAAGGCGTTTGCTATTTGTGTGGTAGTGTTTGCAACTGGAACGACAAACAAGTAAGAAACGGGACAATAATTTGCGGTGAGAGTTATCCAAGTATTGACCATGTAATTCCGTTGAGTAAGGGCGGTAAACACGCATGGAATAACGTAAAACTAGCTTGTCGAGGTTGCAACACAAAAAAAGGGAACCGCTGATATCTCCCCATGGTAGTGGTGTTAGTGGGTGTATGC
>JAKSNX010000150.1 GCA_024405815.1 Paludibacteraceae bacterium
ACTATGTTTACGGTAACACTATTGACACCCTCTACGCTTTGGACTTTCTGCTTTACATCTTCTGCTATAAACTCTCCCATAGGACACCCTACCGCCGTAAGGGTCATATCTATGGTAACATCTTTAGTATCTGACACATCTATCTTATATATAAGACCTAAGTCATATACGTTTACGGGGATTTCAGGGTCAAACACTGTTTTCAGCATCTTGACTATACCTTCTTCTATTTCCAAAAATTCAGACATAAATTTAACGTCTCCTCATACATCATACATCATACATCATACATCATTTAATAACCATCTCTGTAACTACAGGCACATGATCTGATGGAAGGGTGGTATGTCCCATATTATCACCGTCTGCTATGTATGATACAGGATAGGCGTGAACCTCATTATATAGTACAAAATCTATACGTTTAGGCAGTGAATCCTCTGCGTTATAGAGACCTGTATATGTATTGCCCTTGCATGCACAGTCTGCTTGCAAACCTGTACGTGCAAGCTGAGCCTCATTACAAACGTAGCCTCCCTGTGCCTCATCGCCCATAGTTATGAATGAATCTTTCCATTTGGCTGCAAGTTTCTGATATGCAGGCTCTTCTGGACGGCAGTTAAAGTCTCCTACAAAGAACATAGGGTTATCACCTACTATTTTAGGAACCTCTACAAGTGCTATATCTGCCTCTTTAGAGCGTGTGTTTATACCTGTTTGGTTTGTAGGGTGGTCAAAATGGGTGGCAAAGAAATAGAATATAACATCTGATTTACGCTCTTTTAGTTTCACCCATGTAACCATGCGGTTAAATGATGCTCCGCTAACCTTTGAGGGTTTATTTGGGGTGTTAGAAAGGAAGAATCTGCCTTGGTCTTGTTTTACAAAATGGCGTTTGTTATATACCAAGCCTGTCTGCTCTCCTGAACTGCCTGCTCCGTATGCCTTACCATTATCCCTACCATAGCCCACATACTCATAATCGGGCATATTTTTCTCAAAATCAGGTGCTTGCTGTGGAGTCATCTCTTCCAGTCCACACACATCCATAGTGTGTTTCTGTATCATAGAAAACAGGTAACTCCTACGATTTGTCCAATGTTTATCCTTTTTATCACTATCAGTGTATAGACGTATATTGTAGTTGCAAACTTTATATTTATCTGTAGCGGGCAAGACATCTACCTCTGTAAACTCTGCCACTACGGTAGTGTCTTTTGTTACCTTAAAAGAGTCTCTCACCGCCACACCTTTATATATATTGATGCCACTGAACACATGTTCATTGTCTGCCACTGCCTCTACCGTTACGTATGAATTAACTGTTACGGTATCACCTGGTTTGATTTCCGCCCCTTTACAGTACATCTTAACTGTACCGCCTACAACTGTCTGAAGATTAACTGTTCTGGCTGTTGTGGGAGCAGGTGGTTCCGGCTTGGAATCATTATTTTTCTTACACGATGCTAATGCCACCAAAATAA
>JAKSNX010000151.1 GCA_024405815.1 Paludibacteraceae bacterium
TCCTGCTGTTTTGTCGTCGATAATTACACCATCATCCGGTTTATGATGCCTGCTGGTTGGTGGTGTCATCCGCTGGTTGGTTGGGTCGGTGCTGTTTTGTCGCCGTAGGCCCCCGCAAAAATAGATAGGCATATTATCGGCGGGCCGTCATTGTCATGGTTGCGGCCGCCTGCTGTCAGCTGGTCGGCGGTTCCGGTTCCGAACCATGCGGGCCCGCATAAACCTGAGATTCAGGATATATATCCACTGCAACGTAATAGGTGCACTAATCCCTATTGAGCCCCCAAGTTTGGGGGCGGCGCTAGCGGGGGTTGTCATCTGTATCAGAGATTGACTTAAAAATTAAGTTAACTCATGTGAGTAACTTGGTAGTGCATTTCAAAAAATGTTAGGTTAATTCTCCGATGTGACTTACTTTATAGACAAAGATGCTTCCCATTAATACCATGCATGCCATTGCAATGGGATATAACTTCTTTGATATAGGATTAGTTGTTAGTCTTTCGTCGGTGTGATATTTGCAAACGAACCATGTTAATGTTAACCATACAAATGCTGTTCCTGCTAAATTTAGGTAAAATAACATTATAACTCTCTGTATTTGAGGATTGCATTAACGGTAGCTGGAGATGTTGCTATTATTGCGGTTGTTGCTGTGGTTACCCATATGGTTGCTGGCTCCGCGTTTGGTAGGTAAATACATAATGCTGATCCTATTGCGATTATGCCCGCTGTTATGATTAGTGATATGTTCCTTAGGTCTCTCTTTGTTACTTCTTCTGGTGTTACTGCGTCTCCGATGTTGGTTAATAAATCTACGGCTATGATAAATCCGCCTGTTACTGCGGTTAATATTAGTGCGTTTGTTATGTTGCCTCCGGATATGGCTTCTTTCACTGTATAACATGTTAAAAACAGTAATACGTAAATTGCGATTTTAGTGGTTACTTGTTTCATTGTTTCTCTCCTTTGATGATTTTACTGGTGTATCCTTCTATTAATCCGGCGGCTCCGCCTGCTAATCCTCCTATTACTCCTCCTGTTAGCCCTCCTCCTTTGGCTCCTATTGCGGCTCCTTCTGCGGCTCCTATGGCTCCGTTTATGTTTATTTCCTGCATTATAGGGCTTTCTATTGCCATTTTCTGAACTTTGCCATATTCATGGATGCTCTCTATTACGAATTTGATATCTTCTTCTATGGTGCTTTCTATTGTGTTCTTACTGGCTTCTTTTGCGCTTACGACTGGAATAGATACAGATGTGATAAGTAAAAATAGGATTAGGATAGATAATACTCTGGTTTTCATACTAATTTACCTCAGATGTGAGGGTTTTTCCCTCCTCTCTTCGTTTTGGTCATAATGGATAATATCCCTCTCCTGCATATATAACATTTGGGCAAAAAAATGGTCTGCCGGTCAGCATCTCATTTTTTCTGGCTTGGTATTCATCGTTTTCTGCAATATTGCG
>JAKSNX010000152.1 GCA_024405815.1 Paludibacteraceae bacterium
CCTTGACAAAAATGTACGCATTTAGTGTGCGTTGTGTAAAGGACTAAGGAGGCGTGATACGATGTATGATGTATGATGTATGAGGGTCAAGGGTCAAGGGACAAGGGTTTGTCCCACCCGTCATTTTGAGCGAAGCGAGAGATCTTAATAAAGATATCTCACTACGTTCGATA
The DNA here is from genome assembly GCA_024405815.1 of Paludibacteraceae bacterium. GTDB lineage: Bacteria > Bacteroidota > Bacteroidia > Bacteroidales > Paludibacteraceae > Enterocola. The sequence goes on from JAKSNX010000152.1 coordinate 174, forward strand.
TGACGAAGAAAAATAAAATTATTTGTGTATCAGTCTGCTTTTTATTATTTTTGCAAAAAATTAAAAACATCACGGAATGATTACTGCAGAACAACTGAAAGAACTTCAAGAACGTACTGACGCTCTAAGGAGGTATCTTTGACATAGATGAAAAACTTGTACAGATAGAAGAGGAGGAGTTGCGTACGCAAGACCCTGATTTTTGGAACAATATAGATGAGGCTCATGCCCAAATGAAAAAGGTTAAGGACCTAAAGCGTTGGGTGGAGGGCTATAATGACGTTAAAAAGGCTGTTGAGGAACTTGCCCTTGCTGTTGATTTCTTTAAGGAGGGTGTTTCTACAGAGGCTGAGGTGGATTCTGCTTACGCCTTGGCATTAAAACTTACAGAGGATTTGGAAATGAAGAACATGTTATCGTCAGAAGAGGATAACATGGGCTGCTCACTTAAGATAGTATCGGGTGCTGGTGGAACGGAGAGTCAGGATTGGGCATCAATGCTACTCAGAATGTATCAGCGATATTGTGAGCGTGTGGGCTACAAGGTTACTATGAGTAACTACCAAGAGGGCGATGAGGCTGGCATTAAGACTGCATCGCTAACTATTGAGGGCGATTTTGCATACGGATACCTAAAGAGTGAGAACGGAGTACACCGTTTGGTAAGGGTATCGCCGTACAATGCACAAGGCAAGCGTATGACATCTTTTGCATCGGTGTTTGTAATACCTCTTATTGATGATAGCATTGAGATTAAGATAGACCCGGCACTGCTTAGTTGGGATACATTCCGTAGTGGTGGAGCAGGTGGTCAGAATGTAAATAAGGTGGAATCGGGTGTAAGATTGCGTTATCAGTTCAAAGACCCTTATACGGGAGAGGAAGAGGAGATTCTTATAGAGAATACAGAGACGCGTGACCAGCCTAAAAACCGTGAGAATGCCTTGCGATTGCTAAAGAGCCAACTTTACGAGCGTGAGTTGCAGCACCGTAATGCAGAAAAGGCTAAGATAGAGGAGGGTAAGAAGAAGATAGAGTGGGGTTCTCAAATACGCTCATACGTATTTGATGACCGCCGTGTAAAAGACCATCGCACAAACTATCAAACATCTGATGTGCAAGGGGTTATGGATGGGGATATAGGTGAGTTTATTAAGGCGTATTTAATGGAATTTTAAAATAATGGAAAATTTAAACGACCAAGAGCAATTTCGTCGTCAGAGTATGGCGACATTAAGGGAGATGGG
>JAKSNX010000153.1 GCA_024405815.1 Paludibacteraceae bacterium
ACCCGATACCACAATCTCCGCCTGTCCGTCGCCATCTACGTCTGCAACCACAGGATACTCACTTTTAGTGGCACTGCTTACCTGCATTGAGGCAATGTTTACGGGCTTTCTGCCACTGCCGTCTATAATGCGTAGCGATGTCTCGTCCCTATATACAATCTCACACTTGCCATCGGCGTTAAAGTCAAACAGAGTCATAGATGTTTGGGCACTACGGTCAGAGTGGTCTATGTTCCATAATTCCACTAAGCGTCTGCTTTTAGCGTCATATTTATAGGCAGCCATTTTTGAACCCGATATAAGACCCACAATCTCTGGAACTGAATCTCCGTCAATATCGCCAATAGCAGGGTAGCCAGTCATGGTGTAGGCATCGCGGAAAACCTCTGTTCCGTCATTTACACTGTAAAGAGAAAGATAGCCCATAGTGGAGCGCACTAAAATTTCAGGGTGTCCGTCTAAATCTAAGTCCGCCACTTGCGAAGAGCCTTCGTGCTTGTTGCCTATTGTGCGTAGTAGCATAATATTAGACGCAGAAACAGAAAAAATCTGATTTCCACATACTAATTCCAATCCAGGGTGCTCTGGCAGCACATCGGCGGCAGTACCCATCATAAACATAGCACCATCGTGCTGGTAATGCTGACCCACATTGTTATCACCGTCGCCTCCTATCGGGGTAAGGGATAGAGCGTCAAAAACCTCATTGCCTACAAAAACCTCATACCTGCCGTCACCATTAAAATCTGCAATGCGTGGATTGCCGTAGAAATTGTGCTTTAGAGGTGCTTCCGCCACTTGCTCAATGTTACCAGGTGAACGATACCTGTAAGAGATTATGTTTTTCTGCTCTGCAGTACCTGTAACCGCATAAATGTAACCATTACGTGAGATTGCAAGCGGACCGCACGCATAACCAAAAGATACTCCTGGCATACCATCGTCTTTGCCAAATTTTACAATGGTGTGCTTGCCTGTAGCCCCGTCTATCACCACAAATGAGGCTCCGTTATTACGGTAATCTGTAGCAACGGTAACAAGTTCCGCTTTACCGTCATTATTAAGGTCACCAACCAAAACGGGAGAGTAGCCTGCGTATGCTCCAAAGTTATTGATAATCTTTTTAATACGTATGTCTATGGGGCTTCCTTTACGCAGTACGGAGTAGTCGTAAACCTCATCACCCGATGCCACCACTGCCGTAGCCGTCATAGCCGCAGCAACCATCGTGTAACGCAATATTTTAGTAAACCGTACCATAATATACACTGCAAATTTAATAAAAAATTTTAATTTTTTTGAAGAATGAGTAAAATCACGTATCTTTGTAAAGTTAACTATTTGTACTATGAATAAGAAAATGCAACTTGCTCT
>JAKSNX010000154.1 GCA_024405815.1 Paludibacteraceae bacterium
CAGTTATATCTTCAACATTCAGTGTAACAGAGCGTTTTGCTCCAAAGAACTTGTATAGGTAACGTAAAAATGTAAGAATCAGATTAGGGGTGCTATTACGCCTGTAGCGGCTTGTCTTGCTACCCCAAAGGCCATCTATTCTTACAGCAATAACCTTTACGTTTTCAGGCAATCTGCAGCACACCTCAAATGCAAGTTTACGACCTTCCATTTTCTCAGTGCCATCGGTGGTTATATGCCCTGTAGGGTAGAAAACCACATTCTTGCCACTCTCAAGGGCGTTTATGGTGGCATCTGTAAGTTGTTTGGCAACATTTGCACCCCTGCGGTTTTTCCTTAAATCGGGTACCTTAACGCTATCAAGAGTTTTCAGAACAGTTCTAAATAGAGCAGTGCCATAGTAACCCTCATCAACAAGTGGTGTAAGATTGTAGTCAGTAAATGTACTCATTATTATAAAAGGGTCTGCAACAGCCTTGTGCGTAGGCAGAACCAGTAGTGTACAAGGCTTGTCACCATTTGATGTACTCATCATACATTCTTCGCCAATAACCCTTACATCATAGTGATAGTGCATTATTCTTTTGAACGTTTTGCCTAAAACAGTCCTGTTGCTCAAAAAAATGTATATTGAGGCAAAGAATATAACTATTGCAATCATTATAAACATATAACTGATAGGCAATACCATAGTCATAAGGGCAAATGTACCCGATGCAATAAGAATATATATGAATGATACCTGATTAAAGAATGCAAGCACAAGATTCAGCGTAGAGCCTTTTACCTTTTTCTGAATCTCAGCGTCAAGCGGAATCTTAAAGAATCCCGATGTAAAAGAAATAAGAAAAATGAGTGTTGGAGCATATAGAGGAAGCGTGAAAGCCACGATGCTTTCAGCTGTAAGTAAAAGTCCGAACATCGGGGTAAGGTGTAGAATACTATGCTTACGGTCTATATAACCTGCTACAATACAACCTATTGTAATGCCTATGGCGGCTATGGCAAGCGTTATGCCTGTTTGGAATGAACTCATGCCAAGTACCGTAGGGCAGTAAATAATGAGCCCCATTTGCAGAGTGGCGGCCATCCACCAAAATACTGATAGAGTACGTACAACAGGCAGAATGCCACTATATCCATCGCAAACTTTTTTGCCCTCCAAGTAGAACCTGAAAGGATTTACACTGTAATTAGTATCGGAGAGAGTCTCTTGAGCCTTAATGGTAAGGCTCCCAATCAAGCCAAATATTGCAAATCCTGCAAGCAATATATAAGATATGTATATAGGTTTTTCTGCAAGAAACGATGCCGCCACAGTACCTGCAAGCATTCCAAGAAATGCAATGGCCTCCATTCC
>JAKSNX010000155.1 GCA_024405815.1 Paludibacteraceae bacterium
CTCCTATGTCAAATGTGTAGCCTCCAAACAAGAACCCTGTAAGAGGCGCCGGCAACTCCTTATCGCCGTAGATATCAGACGTTGTAGGAATCAAGTTTGTCAAAGACAATCCCACAAATCCTCCATTATCCTTATAATACACACCAAAATTGGCATTAACACCTATACCGTCTGTATTTGCAAAAGCAGGGTCAACCTCAGCTGTAGGGTCATCGGCATAAAGCTTTTTTGTGTTTATGTAGAAATAATTAACCTTTAATGACACACCAAAAGACAATTGACGGTCATACGACGCTTTCAGAGAATACCTACGACCACTTGACAGCGGTATATGATATGCAAATGTAACCTGCCCTCCAGCCTTGTTAGAGTATCCGTTACGGTCATTATACAGATATGCACCTATACCTATATTTTTCCAGACTCTACCCTTATATGTAAGTAACTGCGTCATCGGGAAATCCTTCATACCAACCCACTGCATTCTGTTTGAAAGCATAAGATGATGACAAGGTTCCGCACCCGCAAGAGCTGGGTTAACCAAATAGTAGTTAAAATGATACTGGCTGTAAATCAACTCATCTTGTGCATGGACTGCAAGCAATCCAAATGTTGCCGCCAATAATGTCAATACATATTTTCTCATAACAAAAGTGTATATATTATTTTTAACTTATTAATTATCTCTTGAGTGTAAAATGACCGTTAAATTGCTTACGTATCTGCTCTACGGTTATTATATACCAATAATCGTCACTTGGCATCTGATGTCCGTTATACATTCCGTCCCACCCAGGGAAATCATCTGTCACAGAACCCCCTGAGAAACTACCTTTCTTATATACATATAGTTTACGCCCGAAACGGTCATATATCTCTACAATGTAACCCTCGTAGCAATTCAGGTTCTCCACATACCATACATCATTAATATCATCATCGTTAGGAGTGAAGAACTTATCAGGATTAATAGGATAAGGGTCTATTTGGAATATGGTGTCGCCTACACAAGAGTTAGAATCCATTATATACATCATGTGAGCACCACTTGTAAGGGAATTGAACACATCATCATGTTGATATGTCTTGCCATCATCAGAGTACATATATGGTGGGGTGCCATCCTTTCCGCTAACCTTTACAGATAACTCTGTACAAGATTTTCCCTCTATAACGTTTACCGATGCAATATGAGGATTAGGGGATACTGTGACTGTCACCTCTGCACTCTCCTCACAAACTCCATTACTTACAGTTGCGGTATATTTAGTAGTTACGCTTGGCCTTGCCTCCACTGTTGCAGCAGTAGTACTGCTTAACCCTGTAGCCGGAGACCACTTAATTGATGTAACACCCA
>JAKSNX010000156.1 GCA_024405815.1 Paludibacteraceae bacterium
TAACTTATAATTTGCAACGCAATGCAGTGGCATCATTTCATATACTTCGCAATATCATCATTAATCCTATGGGCGATAGGAGCATACTACGCTTTCCGTGAAAAGCGCAAGCCGCTTGTATATCTCTCGACCATCTTAGGATTATGTGTGTTCTTCGCCTTCATCCTCGGCATGTGGATCAGTCAGGAACGCCCACCGCTTCGCACGATGGGAGAGACACGCCTCTGGTACAGTTTCTTCCTCCCATTGGCAGGCATTATTGTCTATAGCCGTTGGCAGTACAAGTGGATTCTCACATTCTCGACCATCCTCTCGACAGTCTTCATCTGTGTCAATATCTTCAAGCCGGGCATACACGACGCGACCTTGATGCCGGCATTGCAGAGCCCATGGTTCGCCCCGCATGTCATCGTCTATATGTTCGCCTACGCGCTTCTCGGTGCCGCAACCCTCATGGCATTGTTTATACTAATAAAAAAGAAGAAGGTAAGTAAAATTGAAAATCCTTTGCCTGAAGAGGAAAACAATTATGAATTATCAATTCTCAATTCTCAATTATCCATTACCGACAATCTCGTCAACGTCGGCATGTCGTTCCTTACCTTCGGCATGCTCTTCGGCGCACTTTGGGCAAAAGAAGCCTGGGGCCACTACTGGTCCTGGGATCCAAAAGAGACATGGGCAGCAGCCACCTGGCTCTGTTATCTGATATACATTCACATGCGACTCGTCTCGCCTCGTAAATACGTTCCGGCGATGATCATGCTCCTCTTCTCTTTCTGTTGCTTACAAATGTGTTGGTGGGGAATAAACTACCTTCCTTCGGCTCAAGGACGTAGCGTGCACACTTACTCTGCACAGTAATTTAGGCAATAATATACTAATTTGCACTAGCCTTTAGTTTTGGGTGTTAAGTTGTATATAATTGCTTTTTAAGACACTTAGCTAAGTTACCCAAAATTATTATAAATATTTAGCAGTTTACACTAGTCTTTAGTACTTAGTATCAAGTTGTATATAATTACTCTTAAAAAACTTAGCTAAGTTACCCAAAATATATTAAATATAATTAGCAATTTACACTAGTCTTTAGAACTTGGTGTTAAGTTGTATATAATTACTTTATAAAAACTTAGCTAAGTTACCCAAAATTAATTATATATAATTAGCAATTTGCACTAGTCTTTAGTACTTGGTGCCAAGTTGTACATAATTACCAAAAATTATAAGGTTTACAGCTGTATTATTTATTATAACTAGCACAGCGTCCGGAGCCAAGAG
>JAKSNX010000157.1 GCA_024405815.1 Paludibacteraceae bacterium
GTATGAGGTTGTTATAATATTTAAGTCCTGTAAGGACGACACATTTATTTTCACCGTATGTGCCATCTAAATGTGTCGTACCTACGGCACTCTATTAACGTATTAATCATTTTTACACAGGGCTCACGCCCTGTGCTATACTCTTTCGCTTTGCGCATTGTCTTTCGCGCCTCGGCAAAACCAAACAAGTTTGATTTTGCTCTCGGCTTGTCGACAATTCGCCCTTTCAGGGCTTGTGCGGTCAATTGACTGTCACACAGGCAGAATCAGTTCGTCTTGCCGTCCATTTGGGTGCAGCAGGAACATAAAGAAAGCAGCCAGAAATGGCTGCTTTCTTTATATCTTTGATTTCATCAAAATCCTTCCAACTCTTTGTTATTTTCCGTCATCAGGAACTTCATCATTAACAATAACGACAGTACTGTCCTCTGATGGTGGATAAATACCCCGGACTTCTTCTTTATTTTCAGGCACACCAGTGGTCACGAAGTTCAACACGGTTGAACCCACCTGTTCGTGTTTCGAGTTGTAGGATATTACCACGACCTCATATCTTGAACCACAATTAAGACCTGCTATCTTAAACCTCGTACTCTTGTTATATTCCCCACTTACAGCCTTGCATACAAACAACTGGTACGATACGGACTTCGCAGGGTGATAATCGCATGTCACATAAGCGGTAGAGTCTGTAATGTCGCTTACAATCATAGCGACCTCACTCTCTTGTTCATTCTTGCTGCACCCCCCCCCTGTCAGAAAAATGAGCGTGGCTACAACTACTGATGCCATTACGGCAAAAATTGATTTTTTCATAATACTATATAAAATGTTGATTTTCTATTTATTTAGTGATTTGCAATTGAACATTATGCCTATGCTAAATCGATGCTGCAAAGGTACAACACTTTTTTGAATTGACAAAACAAATTTTGAATTATTTTTTACTCAAGTTTCGCATGTATTAGCCCTGAAAGGGCGGCACATATTAGCACAGGGCGTGAGCCCTGTGTATGAGGTTGTTATTTTGTTTAAGTCCTGTAAGGACGACACATTTATTTTCACCGTATGTGCTATTTAATTCTGTCGTACCTACGGCACTCTATCAACATATTGACCATTTTTACACAGGGTTCACACCCTGCGCTGTGTTATGTCGTGCCTTCAGCACTTGTATTGTATCCGGATACTATCTGTTTCCTTCCATGCCTCTGCAAATCCTCCGCTATGCCTCTGCTCTACCTCTGCTATTTCTCTGCTATAGGAGTGGA
>JAKSNX010000158.1 GCA_024405815.1 Paludibacteraceae bacterium
GGGTATAGTGATGGATTCAAGTGCATTGCAGTCGGCGAATGCATTATTACCGATACTTTTTACAGAGTTGAGCATGTTTACAGATTTAAGTGAAATGCTGTGTTCGAATGCAAAGCTACCGATTGTTTCTGTAGACTGTATAGTGACGGATTCAAGTGAGGTGCAGTAGGCGAATGCAGAGACGCCGATGTTTTTTACAGAATCGGGTATATTAATAGCTTTAAGTGCAGTGCAGTAGGCGAGTGCATAGTCACCAATTCTTTCTACAGAATCTGGTATAATGACAGATTCAAGATTTTTAAGATTTGCAAATGCGTAATTTCCGATGGATGTAACGCCCTCATGTATTACCACCGATCTTATGTCGTTATTTCCCCATTTTGTTGCGTGATCATCAAAATCATTTATGCTTCCGGAAACGCCTATTACTATATTTCCGTCATCACATTTCCAATAAGTGTTACCGTGTGTTCCATTTGAATCTCCTGACACATCAGAACAGGCAACACTGGACAAAAACAAAAATGCAACCGCTAACGTTCCGAATAGAATGCCTGTTTTGTAGTTCATGAACGTATGATAAGTTGTGTGTGGTTAAATATCTATATTTTTGCAGGCTCGTATGTGTACATGTATATTGGTGGCGTGCGAGTTATATTTACTGTTTTTCTCTTGGTAGTTGTCACTGATACAAATTATTGAAATTATATGGCATGTGAGTATCATAAGTTTCGGATCAGAAAGATTGGAAACAGCTGGCAGATATGATATAGATCTCTGTAATTATAAAAAGTCTAATTTATTGAAAGTGTGTAGTTGTCTAACAGGTACTATTGTGTGTGATGGCAGAGCCACTGGAGGGAGTTGAACCCCCGTCCGCTCGATTACGAATCGAGAGCTATACCGCTAAGCCACAGTGGCACTGAGCCATACAGCAGTATTCAAAATTTAAACATTATCATGGGTGTGATGCAGGCATGGACCTATTTATATGTACTCACTTTGTAAACAGGTCCCTGAATATAACGGCATCTCTTTCCCGTAGAGGAGATTCACAAATAAAATTACAATCAAACTTACAATTTATTAGTGCTTTAGCGAGAATTTGCATATCTGGCTCCTTAGCTTCTAATGGCAAATGAGAAATCTCACCCTTCTCTCCATACATTATGCAACTAATGTGAAAATGCGGTATGTCACCGGATAATAAAAAAAACTTATCTGTAAGTTCTTTCA
>JAKSNX010000159.1 GCA_024405815.1 Paludibacteraceae bacterium
TAATAGATTCGAGCGAAATGCAATGATCGAATGCGTTGTCACAGATAGTTTTTACAGAATTAGGTATAATAACAGATTTAAGCGAAGTACAGTAGGCGAATGCCCAGTTATTGATGCTTTCTACAGAATCGGGTATAGTAATAGATTCAAGCGCAGTGCAGTCAAATGCGTGCTCACCGATAGTTTTTACGGAATCGGGTATAGTAATAGATTTAAGTGAGAGGCAGTTATTGAATGCCCAGTTACCGATTTTTTTTACAGAATTTGGTATAGTGACAGATTCAAGATTTTTAAAACCTGCAAATGCGTAATTTTCAATGGATGTAGTATCCTCACTTATTACCACCGATCTTATATCAGTGCGTCCCCCACATCTTGGCTCGTTAGAGTTGACGGCATCTATAATTCCGGTGCTGGTCGTAGTTAACTCTTTCTCGCTATCAAATTTCCAATAAGTGTTACCGTGTATTCCACTCGATTCTCCTGACACACCAAAACAGACGACACCGGATAAAAACAAAAATGTAATTGTTAACGCTACGAATAGTGTATCTGCTTTGTGGTTCATGAGTGTATAGCAGATTGTGTGAAGTTAAATCTATGTTTGTTGCAAGACTCGAAACTCTGTATTTGATGTAATTTTTGTATTTTTACTGTTTTTCTCTTGGTGATTGTTACTGATATATGAGTCATTGAAAGTGTATGGTGTGTGAGGTATCATAAGTTTCGGGTCAGAAAGATCGGAAACAACCGGCAGGTGTGATATAGCTCTCTGTAATTATAAAAAGTCTAATTTATTGAAAGTGTGTAGTTATTTAAACAGGCACTATTGTGTGTGATGGCAGAGCCACTGGAGGGAGTTGAACCCCCGTCCGCTCGATTACGAATCGAGAGCTATACCGCTAAGCCACAGTGGCACTGAGCCGTACAGCAGTATTCAAAATTTAAACGTTATCATGGGTGTGATACAGGCATGGGCCCTACCTACATGTACTCATTTCGTAAACATGTCCCTGAATATAATGGCATCTCTTTCCCGTAGGGGGGATTCACAAATAAAATTACAATCAAACCTACAATTTATTAGTGCTTTGGTGAGAATTTGCATATCTGGCTCCTTAGCTTCTAATGGCAAATGAGAAATTTCACCCTTCTCTCCGTACATTATGCAGCTAATATGAAAATGCGGTATGTCACCGGATAATAAAAAAAACTTATCTGTAAGTTCTTTCA
>JAKSNX010000016.1 GCA_024405815.1 Paludibacteraceae bacterium
ATGTATGATGTATGATGACGCATTAAAGAGGCTTGAGGGCATTCTTAACGAGGTTAAGGGTGGAGATTTGCCATTAGGGCAATTGACCTCAAAAATTAAAGAGGCACAAGAACTTGTAACCTTTTGCCGCACCTACTTGAGCAAGACAGAAAAAGAGGTGGATACACTTGTAGGCAAATAAAGTTGCAAAAGTGAAAAAAAACTTGTATTTTCGCAGTCTAATATTACTATTATGGAACAGACTGCAAAAAAAGAAAATAAACATAGTAAACGCCGTATTAGAGTATCTGTTATTATAGTACTGGTGGTGATAGTGTGCGTTCTTATTGCCATCGCTAAGGCAAACGGAATAATAACAAAAGCCATAAATGAGAAACTACAGGAGCAGTCACAGGCTATGAAGGCTGGCTCTTTCTCATACGGAGATATAGACATAAATCTGTGGAGAGCCACAGCAAAGGTCAAGGGTTTGAAATATGTTTCAGACTCATCGGGTGTAAAAAACACTAAATTAAGTAACTTTGAGATAGAAATCAAAGAGACAGAGTTCTACTTTCTGGAGTATTGGTCTTTACTAAAAAACAAGAAACTGCTTGTTCATTCTGTTACAATAAATGATTTGGAATCATCTCTTAAAATAGATGACACCAGACCGGTAATTCCACGTGATACAAATGCTACAAACAGTGTTGATGTGTATAAGACAGTACTTAAGTTTATAGCATCAATAAATGTTTCTAAGGTAAACATAAACAATGCAAGCCTTATTGTTGACAATATAGGCAATCCGTTCCACATAGAGTGTGACAGTACCTATATTAGTGTAAGCAATTTGGGGTACGATATTGCTTCTGGTAAGATGGAGTACAATGATTCCATCTACTCATTTAGCGTTAAGCATATTAAGATGATTCACCCCGATGGTAAATACAGAATGGAGGTGGCAGGTGTGCATTCCGCTAATGCAGGACCGCTTGTAATAGATACCATATCTCATAAATGTCTTGTTGATAAGGAGAAACTTGCAGTGGTTAACGGAAAAATTCCTGCAGTATGGAGTAATTTAAAAATCAATAAGATAGAGACATCTAACGTAAATATATTAAGGTCAATAATAAATGAGAACGTAAAATTGGAGACACTCTCTTTATCGGGTGGCTTTGTGGATTTATATAAAGATGACACATATCCTCCGTTTAAGGTTTCAAGACCTATCCAGATATCACTTGCAAAACTTATGGTACCTCTTAACGTTAAGAGGGTTAATGTTTCTCTTGACAGGTTTTGGTTTACGGAGAAACTGGCAACAGCACCGGCGGCAACCTTAAAGATGAATAATGTAAAGGCATCTGTGCATGATGTGAACAATGTTGATTATAAGGATATTGTGGCTAAAGTGTCTTGCTCAATGAGCAACAGGGGCGGATATATGACCATGAATCTACGCCTTCATAAGAATGAGCAAAGTACATGGGATTTTAAATTCACTGTCGCTAATGGTAAATTCGGGGCGTTCAACGATTTTCTTGGAAAGATAGCAGGTGTTAAGGTATCGGGTAATCTGCAAAGGGTAGAGGCTGTATATAGCGGTGATACTTTGACATCGTCAGGTACATTTGTAATGACGTATGACAATTTGGAGGCTCAAGTCATTAAGGGTACGTCTCCTATTGAGTTCCTTAACAAGAACAGTAAGTCTGTGAACGGACTTATTAAGGTTATAGTACCACACTCTAATCCGTTAAAGCCTGGCACAGCACCTAAAAAATATAAGGTTAAAGCAAAACGAGACCTATATAAGCCATATTTTGTATATATTATGGGTGGTGTGTTTGATGGTCTTAAGGAGACAATGCTGGCTCCGTTCTTTTTAGCAAAGGAGGTTAAGGAGAAAAAAGCTTTGAGTGAGGAGAAAAGCGTTGTTGATGAGAAAAAGACTCTAAAGGAGAAAATACAAGAACGTAAAGAGAAACGTCAGGAGCGTAAGGAGTCAAAACGTAGCGAATGAGTGTAAAGGATATTCACATTGCTGATTACACCTATCTTTTACCCGATGATAGGATTGCCAAATACCCATTGACAGACCGTAGCAGTTCAAAGCTGCTTGTTTATAAAGGAGGGGAGATAAAGACAGAGGTGTTCAGAAGTCTGCCATCTCAGTTACCATCGGGTTCATTGCTTGTATTCAATAATACAAAGGTGATTCAGGCACGTCTCCGTTTTGAGAAGGAGACAGGTGGTAAAGTGGAGATTTTCTGTCTTGACCCTGTGGAACCGTCTGATTATCAACTTGCATTTGCACAAAAGGGAAGTTGCGTGTGGCGTTGCATGGTTGGGAACCTTAAAAAATGGAAGAGTGGAGCATTGGTCAAGAATTGCAAGATAGACGGTAAACCTTTGGAGTTTTCAGCCGTCAAACTTGAAGGCACAGGTATGGTTCATACCATAAAGTTTCAGTGGAATAGTGATGATGTAACATTTGCAGAGATACTTGACTCTCTTGGAGAACTTCCCATACCACCATACCTAAACCGCAAGACAGAGGAGAGTGATAAGAAGACATACCAAACGGTATATTCCAAGATAGACGGCTCTGTGGCGGCACCTACAGCGGGGTTGCACTTTACAAAAGAGGTTCTTTCAGATTTAGATAAAAAAGGGTTTGGCAGGGCTGAACTTACATTACATGTAGGGGCAGGCACATTTTATCCTGTAAAGAGTGAGAGCATTGGCGGGCACGATATGCACACAGAGGTTATAGAGGTCCCACTCTCTACAATAAGGACAATACGTGAGCGTTTAGGGCATATAATTGCAGTGGGAACCACCAGCGTGAGAACCCTTGAAAGCCTATATCATATAGGGTGCAGACTGCTTAGCGGCAATACAGAACTTTTTGTAAGTCAGTGGGAACCGTATGCAGAAGATAAGATTGATTATAGTGCGGAGCAGGCGTATGATGCCATAATATCTTATTTGGAGAGTAACAGATTGGAGGCGTTGCATGCCTCTACGCAGATAATAATAGTGCCAGAGTATAAATTTAGAGTGGTGGGGGGCATTATCACCAATTTTCATCAACCTAAAAGCACATTGTTGCTACTTATAGCGGCACTTATAGGTGATGATTGGCGTAAAGTGTATGATTATGCACTAAAAAATGGATACAGATTTTTGTCATACGGAGATTCGTCATTATTATTAAGGCGGTAGTTAATGTATGATGTATAAATGTATGATGTATGAAACAGAGAGTAGTTTTTTTATTGTTTTTTTACGCTTTTGCTACAACTTCTTTTGCTGCAACTGTTACGGGTACATTTGTAGGTGAGAATCCGTTACAGACGGTAAGTGTAAGCTATCTTACCAATGATTTTATTACAACCGCCCCTGTAAGTCCTGATGGTACTTTCACTTTAAACCTGAATATAAAGCAGGCTGACTGCCTTGCGTTTACTTTTACAGGAATGAATGGGGTGCAACGCCAACTCTATTTCACTGTATCGCCGGCAGATAAAATAAATCTTAAAATGTCTGTTACATACGATGATTTGGTTGTTTCAGAAGCAAAGGGTTCTGCAGATGTGGCATTCCTTAAAAAGCATCAGGATAAGATGAATGCCTACCATAAAGAAGTGATGGCGCTGGATAAGGCGTATTCCACCGCAAGAGAATCTGTTGACCGTCAGCGTATTCAGACTGAGTATTATTCTAAGGTCAATGCTTTTGGCAAGGAGATGGAGCCTTTTTATTTAGAGAACAAGACACTGCTTACATCATTGCTGCTTGCATACGTAAATTTTTCACATGATTTTAATGCCCATAAACAGATGTTTAAGACACTATATAACTCAGTGTCTGCAAAATACTCTTATTCAGCATTGGTGTCTGAGGTTGGCAGTAAGGTTGCAAATCCTATAGAGATAGGTGCTATGGCTCCTGAACTTGAAGGTGTCACTCCCGATGGCAAGACTATAAAACTCTCTGACTTGCGAGGAAAATATGTGTTGGTGGACTTCTGGGCATCGTGGTGCAGACCTTGCAGGGGAGAGAACCCCAATGTAGTGGCTGCATACAATACATATAAAGGTAAGAAATTTGATGTGTTCAGTGTGTCATTAGACAGAAACGCCGATAGTTGGAAAGCTGCTATTGAGGCTGACGGATTGGTGTGGAAAAACCATATATGTACGTTCCAGCATTGGAACTGCCCTCAGGCAAAAAAATACAGAGTGTCATCAATACCGTTCTCTGTGCTTGTAGGTCCTGATGGTAAGATAGTTGCCATTTCATTGAGAGGTGAGGCTCTGCAAATTAAATTAGCAGAAGTATTAAAATAATTATAAATCAAAAAATATTGTTTATGAAAAAGATTGTTTTTGCACTAATTCCACTATTCCTATTAGTGAGTTGTGGCGGTTCTAACGAATCTCAGGAGGAACAGACACCCGAAGTTAAAGTGGCGGTTGTATCATCACGTGATTGTGATGTTGACCTTAAGGCGCCAGCCCAATTAAGGGGTAAAGAGGATGTTGCAATTATACCTCAAGTGGAGGCGTTACTTGAGAAGATATTGGTTCATGAGGGTCAGCAGGTTAAGAAAGGTCAGCAGATGTTTATATTAGACAGAACTGCATTCCAAGCCGTTTATGATGATGCCAAGGCACGTGTAAGTCTTGCACAGGCACAGGTAAAGACCTCAGAGATAGAGGAGGCTTCACAAAAGGAGTTGTTTGATAAGAACATTATTGCAGAGCATCAGTATAAAGTTGCCGCCAATCAGCTTCTTATGTCAAAAGCTCAATTAGAGGAGGCTAAGGCTGCATTAAAGCATGCCAAAAATGATTTGGACCATACAGTAATATGTTCTCCAAACGATGGTGTGGTAGGTAATATAAATTACCGTACAGGTTCTCTTGTAAATCAGGCAATAACACAACCTATTACTATAGTGTCAGATAACAGTACCATTTATGCATACTGCTCCATTACTGAAACAAACTACAGGTATTTAATGCAGGAGGCAGGCTCTACAGAGAATCTTATTGCAAATTTACCTGATTGCCGCCTTGAATTTTCTGACGGTTCCATTTATGAGCAGACAGGTAGGGTTGAGACTGTATCGGGATTGGTGGATAAGGAGACAGGAGCATTGAGTGTAAGGGTTGCATTCCCTAATGATAAAGGCTTGCTCTCTGCCGGTGGCAGTGGTACTGTAGTCATAACATTTAAGGAGAACGGAGTTGTGATTCCACGTAGTGCCACATACGAGATTCAGGACAAGACATACGTTTACAAAATAGAGCAGGACGGAGACAAGTCTGTTGCAAAAACCGCTATGGTTGAGGTGTATCGCTTAAATGAAGATGAGTATATAGTATATGAAGGGCTCAAGGATGGAGATACAATAGCTATAGAGGGTGTAAGAAAAATGACTAATGATATGGAGCTGATACCTGTAATGACTGCTGATACAGTAAAAGTGGTAAAAGAATAATTGCTATTGTTTTATGGAATTTAAATCATTTATAAAGAAACCGGTACTGAGTTCTGTAATCAGTATCTTGATAGTAGTGGCAGGTGTTATAGGTTTGACATCGTTGCCTATTGAACAATACCCCGATATAGCGCCTCCAATGGTGTGTGTATCCACTACTTATTATGGTGCATCTGCTCAAACCGTACAAAATGCGGTGGTCGCCCCAATAGAGGATGCAATCAATGGTGTGGAGCACATGACATATATGGTATCTACAACAGATAATGCAGGTAACTGTGATATAACCGTATATTTTGAACAGGGAACCAACCCCGATATGAATGCCGTTAATGTGCAGAACCGTGTATCCAAGGCTATGGCACAGCTTCCGGCAGAGGTAAAGCAGTATGGTGTGCAGACCGCTAAACAGATGAACTCCATGCTTCAGATTTTTGCTATATCGTCGCCCGATGACAAGTATGACAGCCAATTTTTAGGTAACTACCTTAATATTAACATCAAGCCTAAAATTCTGCGTATTCATGGTATCAGTAAGTTCACTATGTTCGGTGCTGAATACTCAATGCGTATATGGCTTAAACCGGAAGCCATGCATAGTTTTAATTTGGACCCGGAAGATGTGTTCAGTGCCTTGGCGGAGCAGAATATAGAGTCTGCCACAGGCTCATTTGGTGAGAATACAAGCGAGCAGATACAATATACTATGGTGTATAAGGGGCGTCTTAAGACAGTTGAGGAGTTTAAAAACATTATAATAAGGGTAAGCGAGAACGGAGAGGTGTTGCGATTGGGTAATGTTGCAGATGTGGAACTTGGAACAGAGCAGTATGTGTTTGACAGTAAGGTGAACGGTCACCCTGGTGCGGTTTGCGTATGCTACCAGACATCGGGTTCCAATGCCACACAAATAAACGAGGAGATTACAGCACTGCTAAAGGAGTGTGAACCTACATTGCCAAGCGGCACCAAGATAGATGTGCTTATGAATACCAATGACTTCCTTTACGCCTCAATGCACAGCGTTATAGAGACGTTGATAGAGGCTATAGTCTTAGTTATTCTTATAGTGCTTCTGTTCCTTCACGATTTCCGTTCCACACTTATACCGTTCATAGGTATCTTGGTGTCACTGATAGGTACATTTGCATTTATGCTAATGGTAGGGTTCTCTCTGAACCTTATTACATTGTTTGCACTTGTGCTTGTGATAGGTACTGTGGTGGACGATGCCATAGTGGTGGTGGAGGCGGTCCACGAGAAATTGGATGCAGGTTACACCTCCACACTTAAAGCCTCAATAGACGCTATGAGTGAAATCTCAACCGCCGTAATAACATCGTCACTTGTGTTTATGGCTGTGTTTATCCCTGTAAGCTTTATGGGTGGAACCACAGGTACATTCTTCCGTCAGTTTGGTCTTACTATGGCGGTGGCTGTAGGTATATCCGCCATTAACGCCCTTACACTTTCACCTGCATTGTGTGCCATATTGCTGAAACCTAAACGTAAGGATATAGAGAATCTGCATGGTTATGAAAAATACAAGGCAAAATTCTCTGCATCGTTTAATGCAGGTTTTGACAGACTTTCAGAGAAATATAGAGGTGCCATTAAGCCGCTTATCAAGCATCCTTGGATTTCGTTTGTGCTGATTGCGGGATTCTGCGTTCTTATGGTTTGGTCTATGAAGGTTACCCCTACAGGTTTTGTGCCACAAGAGGATACCTGTAAGTTGATGTGTGATGTCATAATGCCTCCGTCAACATCCAAGGCTGTAACAACCAGCGTTGCAGACCAGATAGCTAAAGAGATTATGGAGATACCTGATATACAGACGGTAGGTCAGATAAACGGTAATGGTTTCACCGTTGGTCTAAGCTCTTCGGCAGCCTCTTTTGTCTTGGCACTTAAACCTTGGGAAGAGCGTGAGTTCATGTCTGTATATAATGTAGCCGCCCAAGTGGCTCAGATTGGTGCCAAATATAAAGATGCTACTGTTATTCCGTTTCTTATGCCTATGATACCTGGTTATGGTTCATCATCAGATGTGGAGATAAACCTACAGGATAAGGTGGGTGGTGATATAAATACATTTGTGGATTATGCAAATCAGTTCCTTGCTGAGTTGCAGAATGACCCTCGTATAAGCCACGCATACACATCGTTTACGGTTGATAATCCGCAATGGTTGGTGGATGTGGATATTGCCAGATGCCATCAGGCAGGAATAACAGCCAATAAGGTGTTGAGCACACTTTCCGCTTATTGCGGTGGCTCATACGTCAACGATATTAACCTATACGGAAAGGTTTATAAAGTTATGATGGAGAGTGCTCCCGAGTCTCGTACTAATGAAAGGGCACTTAACACAATGTATGTACGTACACAAAACGGACAAATGGCTCCGTTAAGTAATTTTATCACACTTAAACGTGTATATGGGGCTGAGACTCTTAAACGTTTCAATATGTTAAACTCAATTTTGGCAAATGCTGGTGCTGCAGACGGTGCCTCATCGGGTGATGTTATCGCCGCTGTAAAGGATGCCGCCGCTAAAGTGTTGCCTAACGACTATACTTTTGAGTTTGGCGGTATGTCACGTGAGGAGGAGAGTGGCAGCTCTATGGCTTTAATCTTTGGTATATCGGCACTTATAATATTCCTTATATTGGCTGCACTGTATGAGAGTTACATATTGCCGTTCTCCATTATGCTTACTGTTCCTGTGGCAGTGGCAGGTGCGTTCTTCTTCTCATATATATTTGGGTTGGAGAATAACATATACCTTCAGGTAGGTGTCATAATGCTTATAGGTCTTATCTCAAAAACAGGTATCCTTATTACGGAGTTTGCCGTTCAGTTACGTAGAGAGAGAGGCTATGAGATAAAGGATGCGGCATTGGAGGCTGCAAAGATGCGTTTGCGTCCTATCTTTATGACCGCAGGTACAATGGTTGTTGGTATGATACCTCTTATGATTTCAAGGGGTGCAGGTGCCGTGGGTAATATAAGCTTGAGTACCGGCGTTGTGTTTGGTATGGTTATGGGTACAATAGGCTTGCTGCTGCTTGTACCGGCATTCTTTGTAATATTTGAAAATCTGCAAGAGAAAATAAAACCGATAAATAAAGAAGAAGAGGAGATGTAAATATGTATGATGTATGATGTATGATGTATGAGGGGTCGTAGGCGAGGTTAAAATGAAATATAATCAATCAACAATGAAAAAGAATCTAATAATATTATTTAGTGCCGCAGTGTTGGCGGTGGGCTTGAGTTCCTGCGGTATTTACGGTAAGTTTAAGTCTAAGACGGACGAGTCTATAGATACGTTAAAGATTCCTGAATGTAAGGAAATCTTTACAGATACGTATCTGCAGGCTCTGATAGATACCGCTTTGGCTAACAATCTTGATTTGAAAATAGCACATGAGAATGTGGAGCAGGCTAATGCCACTCTGCTTGGTGCTAAATTGGCATATATTCCAAGTGTGGCTCTTTCACCATCGGCAGGGTGGGGTAAGACAAGTCCAAATGCAAGCCCAGGGTGGGGTGTGTCGCCATACGGATTTGCACAGGCAAGTTGGGAAGTTGATATATTCGGTAGGCTTACTAACAGAAAACGCATAGCAAACGCCTCTAAGAAACAGATGGAGGATTTGGAGCAGGCATCAAGAGTGGAACTTGTATCCGCTGTGGCGGAGTTATATTATGAGCTGCTTGTATTGGATGCCCAAATCACCACTACAGACTCTGCGGCGGTGAATTTTGAACGTTCAGTGGAGACTATGAGAAACTTGAAACTTGCAGGTCTTGCAGATGAGGCTGCGGTTGCACAGTTCCAAGGCAAGTACTACCAATGTTTGGCTATGTCCAAGAGTTTGCGTCTTGCAAGGGTTACTACAGAGAGTGCAATGAGACTGTTGCTTAACAAGTCAGAGTATCAGATTGCCAGAGGTAGTATAGAGGATGCAGTCAAGTTGCCTAACACTATACAGGAGGTTAATATGCAGGTTTTGCGTATTCGTCCCGATGTAAAGGCAGCCGAGCACCAGTTGGAACAGGCTTTCTATAGCCTTAATCTTGCAAGGGCTAACTGCTGCCCAAGTATATCAATTACAGGAAGTTTAGGCAGTTCAGCAGGGCTTATATTCAATGCCGTAGGCTCTCTGATTCAGCCGTTGTTCAACTCAGGAAAGAATATTGCTGAGGTTCGCGGTGCCAAACATCAGTTAAAGGCTGTGGAGTATCAGTACAGTAAGGCTCTACTTGTGGCTGCCACAGAGGTTGAGGACGCTCTTGCCTCTGAAAAATATTACAGAGACCAGGAATCTGATTATACAAATCAGGTGACAGCCATAAGCAATGCTTTGGACTATACGTTAACTAAGATGCGTGTAGGTGTAGGTACTTATTTGGAGGTCCTTACAGCACAGAATGATTTGCTTAACGTGCAGATTACACAAATAGAGAACTACGGAGATATACTTAAGGCAGGAGTGAAGTTATACCAAGCCATCGGAGGCGGCAAGCAGTAAATAACGCACCTGAAGGTGCGTTAGGGTCAGGGGTCAAGAGAATAGAATCTTGAATGCCTGCTCTACCTTAGAAGCCGTAAGTATTTCTATTTTAGGATTTTTTAATTCCAGCCCTTTTACATTAGCGGCTGGAATTATTATTTTCTTGAAGCCAAGTTTCTCTGCCTCTGCTATACGTGCGGCTATGCGGTTTACGGGGCGGATTTCACCTGATAGCCCTACCTCGCCTGTAAGGCATACATCGCGGCTGATGGTAATGTCAAGACTTGATGACAGTATAGAAGAAATTACAGCCAAGTCTATGGCAGGGTCATTAACCTTTATGCCACCTGCTATATTTAGGAATACATCTTTTTTATCCACCTTGAATCCTGCACGTTTCTCAAGAACTGCAAGCAACATGTTCATACGCCTTAGGTCAAAACCTGTGGCAGAGCGTTGCGGTGTACCGTAAGCGGCAGTGCCTGTAAGTGCCTGAACCTCTATTAGAAACGGTCTTATTCCCTCAATGGCTGAGGCTATGGCTACACCACTCATATCTGTATGCTCACTGCTGATAAGTAGTTCTGACGGATTCTGCACCTCACGCAATCCATTCTGGCACATCTCAAATATGCCAAGCTCGCTGGTGCTGCCAAATCTGTTCTTTACACTACGCAGAATGCGGTATAGATAGTGTTGGTCTCCCTCAAACTGAAGCACTGTATCTACAATATGCTCAAGGGTCTTAGGTCCCGCTATGGTGCCGTCTTTTGTAATATGACCCACTATAAATACAGGAATATTAGTCTCTTTTGCAAGTTTAAGCAGTAGGGCGGAACACTCTCTAACCTGTGTAAGACTGCCTGGAACAGAATCTGCCCCCTCTGTAAATATGGTCTGAATGGAATCTATTATTACAATATCGGGTTGTAAATCTTTTATATGTGAAAAAATCACCTCTAAATTAGTCTCGCTTACAATGTAGCACTCTCCGCTATCCTTATTTATGCGGTCTGCCCTCATTTTTAGTTGAGACGCACTCTCCTCACCCGATACGTACAGTATTTTTTTGTTTTTAAGAGCCAATGCAGTCTGTAGCATAAGGGTTGATTTGCCTATGCCAGGCTCTCCGCCTATAAGTACAAGCGAGCCTTTCACAAGCCCTCCACCAAGCACTCGGTTCAGTTCCCCGATGCCCATATCAATGCGCTCCTCATCTTTAGCCTCAATGTCAGAGACCAGTGTGGGGTGCTTTTTCCCGTTGTCAAATCCTGTTGTTCTTGTAGCCTTTGAGGTGTTTTGGGCTACGGTCATCTCCTTGCAAGTGTTCCACTCTCCGCAAACCTTACATCTGCCAAACCATTGTGATTGCTCGGCACCACAAGATGTGCAAATATAGACTGTGTGAGATTTCAACTTTCAACTTTTAACTTTATTGTTTATCGGATGAATTACTTTTGGGGTAAATGTTTTGGCCTCCTCCGGTGTCATTTGAGCGTATGCGGTTATAATAATAATATCGCCTGGCTGAACCTTACGTGCTGCGGCACCGTTGGTACAGATTACTCCGCTACCACGCTCACCTTTAATTACGTATGTTTCAAAACGCTCGCCGTTATTGTTATCTACAATCGATACCTTCTCATATTCAATGATGCCGGCTGCGTCCATCAAATCTTCATCAATAGTAATGCTGCCAATGTAGTTAAGGTTGGCATCTGTAACTGTTACTCTGTGAATCTTGGATTTAAGTAATTGAATAGTCATTTTTTATAGCATATATTATCTATAAGTCTAATTTTTCCTAAATATATGGCAATACAACCTACAATGTAGTTGCTATCCCAATTATCTACGGGTTGCAGTGTGTTGCCATCCACTATGGCGTAATAGTCCATACGGAACTCGCTGTCATCGGCAAATTGTGCATTAACCCAATCAATCGTCTCTTTGACGCTTTTGCTCTCCATTAGATTAACACTGTTGCTCAGAACCTGTGATATTTTTACAGCCTTTATTTTCTGTGCCTCTGAAAGCAGTGTGTTTCGGCTGCTTTTTGCAAGACCGCTTGCCTCACGTACTATAGGGCAGGGTACTATCTCTACAGGAATCTGTAGCTGACGCACCATATCCTTTATTATGGCAACCTGTTGAAAATCCTTCTCTCCAAAATATGCTTTGTTTGGGTTTACAGCATAAAACAGTTTGCTTACAATCTGTGCCACACCGTTAAAGTGTCCCGGACGGAACGGACCCTCCATAACCTGCTCCAATTTTCCAAAATTAAAATGGCGTGTGTCTTCCTGCGGATACATCTCCTCTACAGAAGGCATAAAGACTATGCCACATCCGTTTTTCTGAAGAAGTGCCGCATCTGCCTCCGGAGTACGTGGATAACGCTCAAGGTCCCCCTTGTCGTTAAACTGCGTGGGGTTTACAAAAACGCTTACCACACAGATGTCGCACTCTTTTACACATCGGGTTACAAGTGAGATATGACCCTCATGTAAGGCACCCATTGTGGGTACAAGCCCCACAACCTTGGCTCTACTCTCCTTGATTGCAGATTGTAAATCTTTTATTGTTCTTGCTATTATCATCACAAACAATTTAGGGTGCAAAGGTACACATTTTTTTAATTTTTGCCATAAAATTTGCTTATTTATAAATTTTTTTTTATATCTTTGCAAAAGCAACCTATTTTATCTTGATGGATAACAAGAAAATTTTATATGTAACGCAGGAGATGGTTCCTTATCTACCATCGTCTGAGTTGTCTGATTTAAGCAGAAAATTACCTCAGGCCATACAAGAACAAGGGCGTGAAATACGTATTTTTATGCCTAAGTATGGTTGTATAAATGAGCGTAGGAATCAGCTTCATGAGGTTATTCGTCTGTCAGGTATGAATATAATAATAGATGATTCTGACCATCAGCTTATTATAAAGGTTGCATCGCTTCCTGCAGCCCGTATGCAGGTCTATTTTATAGATAATGATGACTATTTCCGCCGTAAGTTCACTGTGACTGACGCCGATGGTGCGGAATACCCCGATAACGGAGATAGGGCTGTGTTTTTTGCACGTGGGGTTTTGGAAACTGTAAAAAAACTGCGTTGGACCCCCGATATAATCCATTGTCATGGGTGGTTTACATCTCTGCTTCCTGCGTATATTAAGAAAATTTATTCTGACGACCCTTTCTTTGCCAACTCTAAGGTTGTATATTCTGTTTATGATAAAGGGTTCCAAAATCCATTGTCTGATACATTAACTAAGCATCTTAGTGCAGATGGTATAAAAGATAATGAAATTTCATTACTGAAATCGAGTGCTGATTATGTTAATTTATGTAAATTTGCAGTCGATTTCTCTGACGGTGTGGTTCAAGGGTGTAAAGATGTGAACGCAGAGGTGATTGAATATGCCAGAAAGTCAGGTAAAATGGTTTTGGATTATGCAGATGAGGAGACATACGTTTCAGCATACAACGATTTCTACAATAGGATTTTGGGTTTGTAGTATCGCGTTACTTGCACTGATGTTTACATCGTGTGAGAAAACAAGTGATATAGGCTACATTATCAGACCCGATGATGATGATATAATTGTATATACAGACTCTTTTCATCTAAATTCCAGAACTGTTAAGGCGGAAAATCTATATTCAGAATCAGAGAAATTGGTTCTTGGCTCATATTCAGATAATATATATGGACCGTATAAAGTGGATTTTTTAGCTGAATTCAGATATGTAAAGGATTTGACATTCCCTGCCGGGGCTGAATCTGATTCCATATACATAGTAATGTATTACAGGTCGTTTTTTGGAGACTCGTCTGCGGTTCAGGAGGCATCTGCCTATCTTCTTGATAAAAAGCCTCTTGACTTTTCCACAAACTATACTTCCAGCATTGATGTAAGTGAGTTCTGCTCTAAGAACCAGCTTTTAGGGCGTACCACATATACAGCCTATGATGCCACTATTCCTGCGGCAATCAGAGAGAAAAAAGGGTATTGTGATGCTGTGCGTATCAGATTGTCAAAAGAGATTGCGGCTGAGATGATAGCCAAAACTGATATATACAAATCGCAGGATGCCTTCCTAAACTATATAAAGGGTGCATACGTAACCACTACATACGGTATGCAGACTGTGCTTAATATAGATTCGGTTAACTTGGAGCTCTCCTATCACTACATTCCTGATTCCACAAAGATGGACTCTTTGGTGTATAGAAGGGTGATATTCCCTGCCAATAAAGAGACCACAGAGGTTATAAGAGTGGAGAGTGACCCATATTATCAATATTACAAGCCTGATAGTGTGGAGTATGTGTCAACTCCGGGTGGTTCTTTTGTGGAGTTCGACATACCATTTGAGCAGATATACAATAAACTAAAACAGACAGGAGCCATATTTAGCGATACGGTGTCCAATATAAACCATTTTTCTCTGATAATGGAGCCTGCTGTTCTTGAAGATGCAGATGAGAGTGCCAGAATGACATACCCCGTAAGTTTTGTAATGATAGCAAAAAAAGATGTGGAGAAGTTCTTTACCCAAAGTATGTATCCGGCTCCTAATATAAACACTGTGCTGGGCGTATATAGATTTAATATTGAAGGCAGATATGATTTCGGCAATGGAGGCGTGTATATAGAGGAGGCTATCAAAGCGGTGGCTACAATGTCTGACACAGAAAGAAAGGCATATTTTGATTCTCTTAATCCATTCCAAGTTATTCCTATATCGGGCAATAATGACCTTATGGGTACCAATGCGGTTATAAGGCACATGTTCTATCCTTTTGGCGTAAGGGTGCGTAGCGGGCGTAATGCGGTATCGCCTATGCGTCTTGTTTTAACTTACACAGGACTCTGATTTTTAAGAGCATCTGCGGCAGCCTCTCTGTAGGCTCTGACCAATCCGCCTGTACCAAGCAGTGTTCCTCCAAAATAGCGCACCACCACAATCATTGAGTTTGTAAGATTGCTTGTTTCAAGTTGCCTTAATATAGGTTTTCCTGCTGTTCCCGATGGCTCACCGTCATCACAACCGCGATAAATCTCTGCGTTTTCTCCTATCCTGTAGGCAAAGCATACGTGACGTGCTTTGTGGTGTTCTTTTTTGTATTTGTTTATAATGGATTTAGCCTCGTCCACACTTTCCACATGGTGTGCAAAGGCAAGGAATTTGCTTCCTTTATCCTTGTAGATTCCTTCTGAAATTTTTGATATTGTGGGCAGTTTCTGTTCCATAGTTTATATTTGTGGTACAAATGTAGTAAAAAAAATGTTTCAAAACTGTTTCAATGTTGAAAAATATTGCGTATATTTGCAAAATAATATGTACAAACTTTAAGTATCAAAATATGAAAAAACAGTTACACCTATTTAAAATCCTGCTTATCACTATATTCTCTCTAATTCCGGCAATGGCTTTTGCAGGGCTTAACAATATGTCTGTAAAGACAATGGTGACAACGTATTACACTACTGAGAGTTTTGATGATTTTGTAGGAGGAACTGCGTTTTCATTGGAAAACAATGATGAGTCCACAGAGTACGATAATTTCCTGTTCTCTGAAATTTTTAGAAGAAACGCTTCTTTGTCTTTCAACGGTTACGGAGAGGGCTCAAACGGTAATTTCAATAATGCCGGCACAGAAGCCAGACAATATGCCGTAGTATCCAACCCTAAAAATCTTAATTCTGCGTTAGTTGAAAAGACAGATGGTGTAAACAGACTTGTGTTCCATTCTGCAAAACAGAATGCTGAGTTTTTAACAATAAATATTAGCGGATATAAATTAAACACTGCATTTAAGGTGCGTTTTACGGTTGAGGAGGTTACAGGAAAGAGTGGAGCAAACGCATCGTGGCAGGTATCAGATAAAAAAGGTGAGGCTTTAGGTAGTACAATAACCATAGGTGGTGTTATTAAAATCAAGCAGGTAACTATAGAGGTTCCAGCAGATAAGGCTACTGAACCTGATTTCACTATAGTGATTAAGAACAATTCAGCCAATGGTGCCAATTTTGTTTTTGCCATCTCCAGATTTGCCGTATTCGGAACGCCCGATGTTCCAATGTCAGGTGTTGTAATCTCTGCTACTGATGGTGGTAAGGAGTTGGGCAGTTCTGTGGCGTTAAGTGCAATTATAAGTGAAGATGGTGTTACTTGTGACAACATTAAATGGCAACGTAAAGAGCCTGTTGCCGATTGGTCAGATATGACACAGACCGGTTGCGATGTAAAAGACATTCCTATCTATGCCGGAAAAACTGGTTACAGAGTTCAATATACTGCCGCTACAGGTGAAACAAAGTATTCAAATGAGGTGGAAGTCAAGCGTATAAGCAAGTGTGACGGAAAGGCCTCCAATAATCTGTTCTTTGAAGATTTTGGGGTGTTGCAAGATGAGAAGGACCATGCAACATGTCCTGATGTTCCGTCATACTCTTTTGCCCCCAGTTGTTATCCTGTTAAGGACGGAGGGCAGTATGCAGTGGTGGCAAGCGGTAAGTGGGCTGGCTGTGATGATGTGGGAAGAGATGAGAAAGGTGCCTGCAATGATAAGGCAGGGAAATATTGGTTTAGAGAGGATTTGATATCTCATGACGGTAATAAACTTGGCGGTATGCTTCTGCTTAATTGCCAAGACGGAGATAAGACAGATGATGTGCTTTATAAGAGAAAGGTTGATTTGTCTTGTGAGAACACTACAGTTACATTCACATTCTACATTGCACAAGCATCTAAAGAGGCTTCTGACCCTATTAAACTTTTAGTTGAGTTGCTTAATGATAATGGAGAGCAGGTTGATGACCCTGTGGAGATAGAGGACCAACTGTTGCCTGGTGCAGATTGGAAAGAGTTTACAATGCAGTTCAACACAGGAACAGATAAGTCTGTAACCATCAAGGTAACCAATAAGGCAAAGGCGGGTGCCCATGGTAACGACATATTTCTTGATGACCTGAGTTTCTCCATTTGTGTGCCTGAAGCGGAGCTTAACCATAAATCGGGTGGAGTAAAAAGGGGTAAACAGGTTAAGGCTGATTGTGGTACTAATGTAGTACTTGAGGTTGATGCCGCCGCCACTGCAGGTATTGCAAATCCATTTTATTATTGGGTTGTAAGTGAGAATGGCGGGGAGTACAAATATGTAAGTTCAATGTCGGGCGAAAAAAAGAACAACACATTTGTTCCTTTGGAGGATAAGTCTTTCTCCACATTTGTTATTTTAGCTCCGTCTGAGAGTGTGGCTGATAAATACTTTAAGGGAGAAGGAACTGACTGCCAACCGGTATCTGCTACAGACACCATTACTGTTACCTGCTCCATTCCGTCATTAACATATAAACGTGAGTGTAATGACATTAATTTTATAGCACAAGTAAATCCAGGTGATGTAGTTACTTTACAACACTCTGCCGATGGAGTTGATTGGGTTGATGTACAAACTAAAACCACGTCAGCCACCCAATCCAGCGTGCAATTCAGTTATACACTCAGCAAGAGTGAGTCTTTTAGAATCAAGACTGTAGATGATGGTGGCTTGGATAGTTTCACCTCTACAGTAGTCATAGATTTACATAGCATTAAGTTGACGGTGACAGATGAGGCCGCACCTGTCACAACCCCTGAAACTACAACTATTGAAATAAATAAAGGTGGTTGTGCATATCTCTACCCTCAATACACAGGATATAACACCACACCGGGTTCTGTTAATATGGCAAAAATAATAGGAAGTGATGGTTCTCAATTTGATTTGGATATAGCAGATATTCATAAAGATATCTGCGGTATTGAGAAGGCTGTTACCTATTATGTTGAGTATGATGGTTGCCAGTCAAACAGTGTGGCTGTAAACCTATTGGGAACTGTTGATATAGAACTTGTAAGCAGAGATTGTAATACAGCCGTATTTAAAGCCATTACTCTTGCTCCTGAGGTTCAGTGGTACTATGTAGATGTTACAGGTACTCCTGTGAAGGTTGGAGAACCTCAACCGGCATCAAACACATTTACATACAATATAACAGAAGATGTGGCTGCGATAAGGGCTTCAATAGGCTCTGGAACATCATTAGTCTATTCTGATGATTGGACAGCACAGGTCTATACTCTGAAAATGGAGGGAAAATACTTTGATGAGACATACAATGAGGGAGAGACAATAACAGTGGATTATGATGATGAAATTACTTTGTATATCTCAAATGATTCATACATCGGGGATAAAGGGAATGCTCAATTCTTTACAGTGGTGGACACTCTTGTTTATGCGAAAGATATTCAAGTTACTCCAGTTGGTCCTGTAGCGGAATACACATTTAAAGCACAAAAATCAAGAGAATATTATATTAAAGTTAATGGTTGCCAGACAGGAACAATAAAGGTGGTGGTTAGACCAGAGGTCTCTTTCACATACACAAATATGTGCAGCCACTATTCATTCAAGGCTGAAGTTAAGGGAGAGGGTACTATAGAGTGGTTCTTTGATGATTTGTCAGAGGATCCTGTAGTAAAAATTCCTGATACTGACGGCAAACTTGAAATAGAATTTGACGCACCTGAAGATGGTGAAGTGATAGCAACTTATGGAGTTGGTGATGTCAGTGATAGTTTTAGAGAAGAGGTGGAACTGCACTCAATAACTCTTGACGCTACACCTAAACAGATAGAGAAAGGTGAGGATGTTACATTTACAGTAACACCTAATGAGGAGGGCTGGCTTACTGATATGGGTACTGAGTTATTTAAGGTGAATGGCGGTAAGGTGGGCAACAGAATTTATGAGCCAGACAATACATGGACATACACCCCAGAGGTTACTGCCTCTTATTATGCAAAAACAGAGGACGGTTGTGTCTCAAATGAAGTGAAAATTCAGGTTGGTTCAGTATCAATGAGTTACACTAACAAGTGTAATACATATACTCTTAAAGCTATAACAGAGGGTGAGGGTACTGTTGTATGGCAGAAAAATGTAAGCACATCGCCTACATACGCTGATTGGGTTGATATTTCAGGCTCAGAGGGCAAGGCTGAATACGCTATTGACATAACTGAAGATGTTATGGTAAGAGCCAAATTCGGTGATTTTTATTCAGAGTCAAATACACTTACATACTATTCTCTCACACTTGAAGCGGAACCTAAGAAGATTGAGACTTGCGGAGATGAAGCCATACTGACGGCTACTATGGAACCTGTAAGTATAGGTATGTACTCATTCTATAAGAAAGGAGATGCCACCGCTATTTATGAGGGACAGGTAAACACTTGCTCAACAGGCGCTCTGTATTCAACAACAACATTTATTGTTAGAAATTTGGGCTGCGAGGCTGAGGTGCCTGTGACTGTTGATTTGGTTTGGCCTACAATTTTTATCCCGTACGAGAATAGCATTACAAACAAGGTGTTTGAGGCATGTGCCAAGCATTTACAAATTTTTGACCGCACAGGCAATATGATAGCGGATATTGACGGAGGCACTTGGGACGGAACAGGTGCTGACGGTAAGATTGCAATGCCTGATGTCTATTTCTATGTGGCTACGATGCCAGATGACAGCATTAAAAAAGGAACAGTTGAGATATATAAGAAATCTAATTAAACAATAACCTAAAACCATAATAACATGAAAAGAATTTTATTACCATTAGCATTATTGGCGGCTTCGCTGTCTGTATTTGCTGCCATTGATTCTAAATTCAATGAAGAGAAGTATGAATTCAAGTCTTTGGAGTCCAACACATCAGACCCAGAGCAGTATTTGTCCAAGTTTATGGATAAATCTCTTATTTTTATCAAAAACGGAGAGGTGTATGTAGGCAGTGTGGATACCGCTATTACCAGTATTGATTCCATACAAAAATCTAAGGAACTTACTGATTTGGGTATTCATGGAACTGTAGCATGTGACAACAGTAAGAAGAAAATATACTTCTCATTAAAAGAGTCAGACAGTAAGGAGTGGCTTTATGAATCTACATTTGACGGAAAATCATGGAGCAAGCCTAAACGTTTGGAGATAGAGGGCTTGGGAATTACACGTGGCAGAAGTTATTTTCTTGCAAACGCAGGTTGGAACTATGTTACAGAGCCTAAAATAATAATGTTAAATCCATCAATTGCAAAGGATGGTCAGCGTATCTATTTTACCAGTGCCGATATAGAAGGCGGTCAGGGTGGTAAGGATATTTGGTGGATTGAGCCTAAAGATGATAAGGTTTGGAAATATCCTGTAAATGCAGGTGTCACCATTAACTCAGAGGCAGATGAGGATTTTGCTTTTGTAGAGAACGATGAGATTCTTTATGTAACAAGCAAGAAAGATAGTGCTGTAAACAGCATATTTAAGGCAGATGCTAACGGAGCTGTATGGGCAATGGCAGAAAAGATGGAAGCTCCTTACAATACCCAAAGCGAGGATTGCAATATTGTAGTTATGGATGGTACACCATTCTTGGTATCAAACCGTGGTGGCAACGATGATATTTGGGCTTGGGTTAAACTGCCAGAGCCGGAACCAGAACCTGAAATCATTATCCCAGAGTTAGAGCCTATTGTAATTACATTCCCATGGGCTTTCTATCTGTTTGACTTTGACAAGTCAAACTTGACAGAGCGTTTCTTGCGTGAGATAGATGCTATGGTAGAGGCTATGGCTCAGCTTCCTTCAGGAACTAAGTTTATTATAGAGGGTCATACAGACCAACGTGGTTCAGATGCTTATAACGACAAGTTGTCTCTTGAGCGTGCAAATACTGTAAGGGATAAACTTATAGAGAAAGGCATAAATCCTGATATATTGGTGGCTAAAGGCTACGGTAAACGCCGTCCTGTGATAGCTAATCCACAGAATGAGGAGGAGTTCTATCAGAACCGTCGTGTTGTAGTTGATATTTTAAAAGAGGGTGCGGAAGAGAGTAAATAACCTTAAAACAGATATAGAAAGATGAAAAAGAGTAGTTTATTGGTTATAGCGTTATTGCTTATAAGTGGTAGCGTTTTTGCACAGGCTGATTTTAAATTGTCTGAGCAGTTGTTTTCACGTATAAATCAAAACCCTTCCGCCATTGGTAACAATGACAAGTTGCAGTTGTTTACTGCAACCCGATTGCAATGGGCTTCGCAGGGCTTGTCAACAACCCCTACATCTGCAATGCTTAACGCACACTATTATGTAGATAAAATAAAATCGGGTTTTGGATTAAGTTTTGTGTATGATGAGTTAGGTCTTGCCAATCAGACCATTGACGCTAAAATATGTTATGCTTATAACATAGATTTAAGAGAAGACCTTTTGCTCTCTCTTGGTTTGTCAGCAGGTGTTATAAACAAGCGTTTTGACCCTGCACGTCACGTATGGAGAGACCCTGCAGACCCTCAAAGACCTACAGAGGTGGTATCTACTACAAACTTTGATTTGGATTTTGGTTTTGAGCTATCATACAAATATTTGTTAGTAGGTTTCTCTATGACCCACATGCCAAATATAGCCAAAGAGGTTTCAACAACTGTAGCCCCTGCTCATATAAATGCTTATGTGCGTGGTAATATTCCTCTACCTATGAACTTTAGTTTGGCACCTGCATTTGCTTATATGAATGTAGGTGGTCTTAACAAGGCTGCTGTGTATAATGCGGCAGGAGAGAAGGAAAGCACCAAGATTGTACAAGATAACATTATTGATGCCAGCATTACCGCTATGTATAAAGGTAAATATTGGTTTGGTATAGGGTATCGTGGCGGCTATACAGGTTTGCAGAGTTATGCTTTCTCAAGTGATATGCTATCGTTTATGATAGGTGCTGAATGGCATTGGTTACGTATAGGTTACTGCTACGATATGAGTGTTGGTAAGAACTTGCGTAACTACTCATCTAACACACATGAGATTATGCTATCATTTATTATACCAACAAAGAAACCTGTAGAGTGGTAAACCACTAAAAATGAAAAGAATATTTTTATTTATATTTTTTTTAGTATCTGTAGTATGCTCTGCGGCTAAATATACGCCGCAGATGTATGCTCCCGCTACTGATGCCAATGCCGTGAGCAGTACAGAACCTGCTAATACAGAGTATCTTGACCCCGATGGCAATAAACTTACACTGAAGTACTTTGTAGTTGTGGGCAGTTTTAGCGACAGGCTTAACGCCCAAAATCTATTAGACCAAATTATGCAAAAAGGCGAAGGCTCGCCTATTATAATAATAAGTCCTGAAGGTATGGCACGTGTATGCTATTTTGCTTCAAACAATGAGGCGGAGGTTAGAAAAGTATTGGCGGACATTAAGGCCGATTATCCTTCCGCTTGGTTTCTTAATATATCAAAATGAGTGCTAAAGTTCTAAATAGGCTGCTTATTGCAGCCTTTTGTGTTTTTATGATGGCATCTTGTTCTAACGGAAGAACAAGATTTTATGATGCGTCTGTTTCTGATGACCCTACAGAGATATCTATAGAGCCGTTTTTTAAGGATTTGTTCTTAATGGACAGTACACAGTTGGTTAATAAGTACGGAGAGTTTGTGCCACTATATGCCTACAGGGTTATAAATGTACGCTCTGTATCTGATATAGAGTTGTTTAAGGCTGATACAGGCATTATAGAATTGCAAAGTGATGTAGATAGTGTATATGCCTCATACTCCGATGTGGAGCAGAAACTTAACTTGGCATTCAAATATTTTCATCACTATTTCCCCGATAAAGAGGTGCCACGCGTGCTGTTCCATGTATCGGGTTTTAACCAATCAATAGTTACTGCAGATGGGTTCTTATCTGCAAGTATAGACCAATATTTAGGCTCTGACTATAAGCCATATAACGCTGTGGCGTACAATTATGAGGTTCCGTTTATGACACGTGAGCAACTGCCTGTGGATATGATGTACGGTTGGGTTACAGCAACATTTCCTGAGTGCCTTACAGGCGATAGAATGCTTGACCAAATGATTTTTCAGGGTAAGCTCATATATTTGCTTAGGGTTTTCTTTCCCGATGAGCCTGAATATAGAGTGCTTTCTTATACAGAAGAGCAGTTAAGGTGGTGTGATAGGTATGAAAAAGAGATTTGGGGCTATATATTGGAGAATAAAGAGGTGTTCTCCACAGATTGGAGAGTCTATACCAAGTATATGTCGCCTGCTCCGTTTACATCGGGTCTGAGCCAAGATTCACCTGGAAGAATAGGCATATATCTTGGATACAGAATAGTGGAGTCTTATATGAACCACAACGCTGATGTTACCTTGCCACAACTTATGCAGCCTACTGAAAGTCAGAAATTCCTGCAGGATGCGGTGTATAGACCGTAGTTTTATGTATGATGTATGATGTATGAGGGTAGCCCTCCTCCTACGTCATTTTGAGCGAAGCGAATTATCGTGCAAACGAGAGCAGAGAAAGTTTACTTTCTATGCCGAGTGTAGCCGATAATGCACGAAGCGAAAAATCTTTAACTAATATATTTATTAACTAACATATTTTGAATTATGAAAATGAAAGGTTTGGCTACAATAGTAGTAGCAGTATCATTAGCGGCAGGTGCAGTCCTGACATCGTGTGAGAAAAATGGTGGCGGACTTACCCCAACCCCATCGGGTGAAAAATGTAAGGCATATGATTATAAGCAAGTTATAATTGATGGTAAAACGTGGATGGCTGAGAACTATAGATGTTCAAATTATGCGTCAAACAGTGAGGCGTATAAGAGAGGTATCCACACTGTTACATCTACAGTGCCAAGTGATATGTATAACGCATACTTTGTTGATGCAACCAATATGGATAATTGGGATAGTAAGCAGAATGCAAGTTATTTGACAAAAGAACAAATAGGCAAATTTGGTTATCTATATAACTGGGCTGCCGCAGTAGGGGTTGCAAACGGGGAAACAACGGAGGTGTTCTCAGGTGACCGTCAGGGTATATGTCCCAATGGCTGGCACATTCCCTCAACAACTGAGTTTCACTCACTAGAAAAATTCATAGAAAATCAGGATGATTCCAAAGTCCCACTTGTCGGGAAGTATTTGAAATCAACTACAGGTTGGAAAAATTCTAACGGTAATGACTTCTATGATTTTAATGCATTGCCTTCGGGTCGTGCACTTAACGGTGTCGCTGAATATATTGCAACTGATGCTTGGTTCTGGACATCAACATATTTAAGTGTGGGCTCACAGAGCGCTAAATTTTATACACTTGGTTCCTCTAATCTTTTCCAAGTTGGTCCCTTGACAAAAATGTACGCATTTAGTGTGCGTTGTGTAAAGGACTAAGGAGGCGT
>JAKSNX010000160.1 GCA_024405815.1 Paludibacteraceae bacterium
ACAGGCACACCTGAGAAGTTCCACTGCTCACGAATCTTATTCTCAAGAAACCTCTTGTAAGGCTCCTTTATATATTGAGGCAAGTTGGCAAAGAAAATAAATGTAGGTACGTATGTATCGGGTAATTGGGTTACATACTTGATTTTTACATACTTACCTTTCCATGCTGGGGGCGGATAATTCTCTATAAGTGGCAATAGAAACTCATTTAACTGCCCTGCCCCGATGTGCATTTTCTTGCTTTCATATACATTTATGGCGGTCTCTATGGCTTTGAATATCCTCTGTTTTGTAACCGCCGATGTAAAGATTATAGGGAAATCTGTAAACGGTGCAAACCTCTCACGTATGGCATTCTCAAATGTGGTGATAGCCTTCTGCTCCTTATTCTCAACCAAATCCCACTTGTTTACGCATACAACCAAACCTTTCTTGTTTTTCTGTATAAGAGAGAATATATTTTGGTCTTGAGCCTCAATGCCTCGTGTGGCGTCTATCATAAGAATACATACATCTGAGTTCTCTATGGTACGTATGGCACGCATAACAGAGTAAAACTCAATATCTTCTGTAACCTTTGCCTTTTTACGGATTCCTGCGGTATCTACCAAATAGAAATCCTTGCCAAACTTGTTATACCTTGTATATATACTATCTCTGGTAGTGCCCGCTATATCTGTAACTATATTGCGGTCCTCGTCCATAAGGGCGTTAAGAAGTGATGACTTGCCAGCGTTAGGTCTGCCCACAATGGCTACACGGGGCAGTGTGTCTTCAAACACCTGCTCACTATCTTCTGGAAGCAGGGTTATTATTTTATCAAGCAAATCGCCTGTACCAAAACCGCTTGCAGACGATACGCAAACAGGGTCTCCAACCCCCAATTTGTAAAATTCAGCACTATCGTACTGCAAATCGTTGTTATCTGTTTTATTGGCTACAAGAATTACAGGCTTTTTAGTTCCTCTAAGCACCTTGGCAACCTCTGAGTCAAGGTGGTGGATACCATCTTGTACATCTACCATAAACAGAATTACATCAGCCTCTTTTATGGCAATCTGCACCTGCTTGTTTATCTCGTCTTCAAAAATATCGTCAGAACCTGCAACCAAACCGCCTGTGTCTATCAAAGAGAACTCACGCTTGCCCCACTCTGTCTTACCATATTGGCGGTCACGGGTAGTGCCTGCCTCATCGCTCACTATGGCACG
>JAKSNX010000161.1 GCA_024405815.1 Paludibacteraceae bacterium
ACCGCATAGGCTCTGATGGTAATAATATAAAATATGTGGGCGGTTCACAAGCGGTGGATTTCAGAGGCAGAATTGTAGGCCGCTGCTTAGACTCCGTTCAAGAGGCAAAGGTAATCACCCTTAATAAATACGCACTAGAAAGCAACCGCGAGAAAGCCCCAGTCTGGAAGGACGCAGACAATCTGAGCGTTAGCGAAGAATCTCATACATCATACATCATACATCATACATAAGTAAAGATTCAGCTCATACCACCACATACATGTATTACTTGTCCTGTAATGTATGTGGATAAATCAGAAGCCAAGAAAACAGCCACATTAGCCACATCTTCAGGCGTACCTCCACGTCGAAGAGGAATATTCTTAACCCACTGCTCACGCACCTCATCACTAAGTGCCGCTGTCATCTCTGTTATTATAAACCCTGGAGCAATGGCATTTACACGCACACCACGCGGACCTATCTCTTTAGACATAGATTTGGTAAGACCTATAAGACCAGCTTTAGAGGCGGCGTAGTTACATTGACCTGCGTTTCCGCCTATACCCACTACAGATGACATACTAATAATGGAACCGCTACGCTGTTTCATCATTACAGGGGCGGCGGCGTGCATAAAGTTAAACGCTGATTTAAGATTTACGGTAATTACAGCGTCCCATTGAGCCTCTGTCATACGCAGCATAAGGGTATCTCTGGTAATGCCTGCATTGTTTACAAGAATGTCTATCTTGCCAAAATCCTTAACTACAGACTCTATTACTGCGTGAGCCTCATCAAAATTGGCGGCATTGCTTGCATACGCCTTAACCTTAACACCGTATGCCTCTATCTCTTTTACCGTAGCATTTGCAACATCATCTATAACCAAATCTGTAAATGCCACATCTGCACCCTCTGATGCATACTTTAAGGCTATCGCCTTACCTATTCCGCGTGCGGCACCTGTAATAAGCGCCACTTTATTTTCCAAAAGTTTCATAATACTTATTTTTATGAGCACAAATATACTGATTTTTTAGTAATTATTGCTTATATTTGCACAAATATTTAAGGTTTTGACCCTTGTCCCTTGACCCTTGACCCTTGACCCTAAATACATATGTGCAGGATAACATTAAATAACATGCAGTTCTACGCTCATCACGGCTGTTTTGACGTGGAGCAGAAAATAGGCACCTACTTTACTGTAGATG
>JAKSNX010000162.1 GCA_024405815.1 Paludibacteraceae bacterium
CCTTATAGTTAATGCCTGATTTACACTCACTATGCAAACTTAATACTATACCATTATAATGCCTTGACTTACCCAACGGTACATTGACAAGCATTCCCACCTTAATAGCGGAAATGTCAGTATCTTTTATGCGGTAAGTGTAACACGTAGGCACCGCAAGTGGCAATATTATATCTGCAAACATACCTATGGGTTGTTTTTACATTGCAAATTTAATAAAAATTCAACTATTTTAGCACAACAAAACGGGTCAAAGTTTCCAATGAAACCTTGACCCGCTGATTCATTTCCTGCCCGTCATCTCGAGCAAAAAAAACTGTTCACTAACTTAATCCTTGATACAACGCACAGAACGTCCGTAGTCCTTTTTGTCGTAAGAGACATCCAAGTTGTCATTGTAATAAAGCATACTACTACGGTAAGCTGAGTTGCTATCGACATCATACGAAGTTGCCGAACAGAAATAGGCACTGTGACCAACATCGTATATATCATTCCCTCTACCGCCACCTGCCGGCAAAGCCGCAAAACCGTATGTGTCTAATCCTGGTTTGTAATCAAAATCACCGCTGTACCAGCCAGAAGTGGTCTTTAGATGTTTGCCCGCTGTATCTGTTCCCTTATCGTTTGTCTTTTCTATAAAAAACACAAGCGTCTGCCACTCCTCTCTTGACGGAATATGCCACCCGTTGGGCAGATACCCTGACGATTGCCACTGAAAGCGGTTGTCTGTTTCTGACCGTCCGCTACACCTACAGCCGCAGCCCAATTATACTGATAGCCCAATTTCGCAACTTGATTATCAGTAAGATTCTTTCCGTATTTTTCGCTATAACTGTTCCATATACGCTTGTCCGATGCATCGGTGTAGTATGGGGTGAATATGCGGTGATTTGATGTAGGAATGGTGTATCTTCCCTCCCTATATGCCTCTGACTGATTTGCGTACTTGTCACACCTAAGGTTCTCAGCCATCCAATACTGCTCCCCTATCTTAACTGCTGGATAGGTGTTGCCACACGCATCAGTGACCTTGTCTGTTGGAGTTGGTTCCTTACCATTATCTTTCTTGCACGCACTGAGCACCAGCAACACTCCTGCCAGTGCAATTGAAATAAATCTTAATGTTTTCATAATATTATCCACCAAAGTTATCAAATGATATCATATCATCTTCAACTCCAAGAGAGTGC
>JAKSNX010000163.1 GCA_024405815.1 Paludibacteraceae bacterium
CACGTATAAAAATTCCACAGGAACACAAATGGAACTTAAAATCAGTTTCACCGATAATAAGACAGGTGAGAAATCCACTGCAAGCGGAACATTGAAAACATCGGGTAATAAGTTTAATCTTACCACCAATTTTGCCATAATGATTTTTGACGGTAAAACCCTTGATGTTTATGATAAGCA
Organism: Paludibacteraceae bacterium; assembly: GCA_024405815.1. Classification (GTDB taxonomy): domain Bacteria; phylum Bacteroidota; class Bacteroidia; order Bacteroidales; family Paludibacteraceae; genus Enterocola. Next base: position 181 of record JAKSNX010000163.1, read on the forward strand.
GACTAATGAGTTAACTGTAAGCACCCCTTCTAAAGATGAGGTTTCAAGCATAGACCCTACCTCCATAATGACCATGTTTAAAGAGGGTTACAAGATTTCTGAGCCTCAATATGACTCTGCAAACCGTAACCTTGTATCTATAAACATGTATCCTGAGGACCGCAAATCAGAGACCTCTATGATAACGCTTACAATAGACCTCTCTACCAACACCCCTACCGCTATTAAGACTTTTGGTAAGAACGGCGTTGATAATGTATTAGAGCTCAAGAAAATAGAGGTAAACAAAACATTTGACGAAACCGTTTTCCAATTTAATGCAGACAAGTATAAGAAATTACAGATAATTGATTTAAGATGAATCCACTACGTTGCTTAATCATCGGCTCCGGTCCTGCAGGACTCACAGCCGCCATATATGCCTCAAGGGCAGGTCTTTCACCAGTTGTATATGAAGGTATGCAGCCAGGCGGTCAGCTTACACAAACCACAGAGATAGAGAACTTTCCAGGTTACCCAAACGGAACCACAGGCACAGAGATGATGGAAGACCTGCACAAGCAGGCAGCCCGTTTTGGAGCAGAGATAAATTGGGGCGTAGTGACCAAGGTTGATTTCTCAAAGCGTCCGTTCAGCGTAACCATAGATGATGCAAACGAGGTTCTTGCACACACAGTAATAATTGCCACAGGAGCCTCAGCCAAGTATCTTGGCATTGCTGATGAGCAGAAATACGCTGGTAACGGAGTATCGGCGTGTGCCACATGTGACGGATTTTTCTACCGTAAAAAAACTGTTGCTGTAGTTGGCGGCGGTGATACCGCTTGTGAGGAGGCTTTATACCTTGCCTCACTTTGTAAAAAAGTATATTTAATTGTACGCCGTGATGTTCTACGTGCCTCACAGGTTATGCAACAGAGGGTTTTTGACGCTGAAAACATAGAGGTGCTATTTAACCACCAAACACTTGGGCTTACAGGCGATGGCGTAGTAGAGGGTGCAAATCTTGTA
>JAKSNX010000164.1 GCA_024405815.1 Paludibacteraceae bacterium
ATATGTACCCATAGAGGGCTCTGCCCCTCTGTGAATGGGCAGAGTCCCTCCCATTCGGGTTTTGTAAACCCGTTGGGTCCCTCCCGCGCACGTGTCGCGGGTAACACGCCTCTTAGGGTACATATATAAATCCTATATTATTCTCTTGCGTTTAATAATCACTATTAATATTATCGGTGCTCCCACAACGGCACATACAGAATTTATTGGTAATGTGTAAATTGTACCTGGCAATTGAGATACAATATCACATAAAATCAGCAAAGTGGAGCCAGCCAAAACAGACGCCGGCAATACAAGCCTATGGTCAGAGGTCTTTAATATGCCTCTTACAATGTGCGGTACCGCCACCCCGATAAAGGCAATAGGACCTGTAAATGCAGTGCTTGCACCAGCAAGCAGACATGTAAGAATTATTATCAATGTTCTTGTAGCGGAAACACTTACTCCCAAACCTTTGGCGTAATTCTCGCCAAGCAGCAGTGCGTTAAGTCTTTTAGGCAGAAATAAAGCCGTCATAACGCACAGAATAATAATAGGTGCCATAACTCTCATATAATTCCAAGTAACGGCACTTAAACTACCCATAGTCCACACTACATATACTTTCAGAGCATCGGGGTTACTGATACTCTGTAGAATATTAACTACAGCTCCTGCAATTCCACCAAACATCATACCCACAATAAGCAAACTTACGGTATCATTAACCTTAGTGGCGGTAAGCAATACAAGAAACATTACAAAAGCGGCACCTGCTATGGCGGCTATTATTTGAGCCCAGCCACTAAGTGCAAGCCAAGCAGGTAGGGTTACATAGCCTGCCGTAAGCACTAATACTGCAACGCCAAGCCCTGCACCGGAACTGATTCCAAGCACATACGGACCTGCAAGGGGATTACGGAACAGTGTCTGCATAAGCAGTCCTGATACCGCCAACGCCGCACCGCAAAGCAAGGCGGTAAGTGCTTTAGGTAGTCTGTAGTTTAAGATTATATGCTTTACAGATACGCTTGCGTTATCTGAGATAGCACCTTTTATCTGCTCAAGCGGTATGCTTACATCACCCAATACTACATCTAATGCAAATGCCACAATCAGCAGCACACCTAAAATTATGTATGTAACAAACGCTTTTCTCATTTATTTTGCAAAGTTACAATATTTTTGC
>JAKSNX010000165.1 GCA_024405815.1 Paludibacteraceae bacterium
CTCCTGCAAGCATAAACTCTATAGCGTCTGTAGCATTGGATATGCCTCCAAGCCCAATCACAGGTATTTTTACGGCTTTAGACACCTGATAAACCATTCTAAGTGCCACTGGCTTTATACAAGGACCTGATAGTCCGCCTGTAATCATAGAAAGTATAGGTTTACGCCTCTCTGCGTCAATAGCCATACCATTAAGGCAGTTAATAAGAGATACGCTGTCAGCCCCCTCCGCCTCTACAGCACGTGCAATCTCTGTAATATCAGTTACATTAGGAGTAAGCTTAACAATCATAGTCTTAGAGTATGCCTTACGTACAGCCTTAATAACGCTTCCTGCCGCCGCACAATTAACGCCTATGGTCATTCCACCTTGCTTTACATTAGGGCATGAGATGTTAACCTCTATGGCAGGAATTTTCTCTAAAGACGCAAGTTTTTCTGCACACTCAGCATAATCTTCGGGGCAAGTTCCCGATACGTTTACAATTATATTTGTATTGTAATCTTGTATTTCAGGGTATATATGTTCTATAAAGTAATCTACCCCTTTATTTTGTAACCCGATGGTATTCAAAATGCCACTGGAGACCTCTGCAAGGCGTGGATAAGGATTTCCTTCCCTACTACGAAGAGTAGTACCCTTTACAACAATACCACCTATTCGCTCAAAATCAACAAAGTCCTTATACTCCGTTCCATACCCAAAAGTCCCCGATGCGGTCATCACCGGATTCCTTAATTCCAACTCCCCTATTTTTACTCTTGTATCAACCATACTTGTTCAATTGAAAATTGACTGCGTTAGCTGACTGAAAGTAAAATTGAAAGCTAAAGATCTCTCGCTTCGCTCGAGATGACGTAATGTGAACAACTTTCCACTTTCAACTTTCCACTTTCAACTTTTAACTATTCACTATTCTTTATTAACTATTCACTCAATATTAACTCGTTAATATTAAACACCGGTCCGTCAGAGCATACACACTTATGCCCCTCTTTTGTCTGTGTAACACAGCCCAGACAAGCACCCAATCCGCAAGCCATCATATTTTCAAGAGACACCTCACACTCAGTGCCTGTAGCAATAGCCTCTTTAGCCACATTTTTCATCATCGGGGTAGGACCACAGACATACATCATATCATAATGCCTCTTAATGCA
>JAKSNX010000166.1 GCA_024405815.1 Paludibacteraceae bacterium
CATCTACAGTAAAGTAGGTGCCTATTTTCTGCTCCACGTCAAAACAGCCGTGATGGGCGTAGAACTGCATGTTATTTAATGTTATCCTGCACATATAGGGTCAAGGGACAAGGGTCAGGGGTCAAGGGTCAATGATAAATAATTAAAGACTCAAATATTTACGCAAAGATATACATTATTTATTAAAAAATCGGTATATTTGTACTCATAAAAAAATTTATTATGAAATTATTGGAAAACAAGGTGGCGCTTATTACAGGTGCCGCACGCGGAATAGGTAAGGCGATAGCCTTAAAGTATGCATCAGAGGGTGCAGATGTGGCATTTACAGATTTGGTTATAGATGATGTTGCAAATGCTACGGTAAAAGAGATAGAGGCATACGGTGTTAAGGTTAAGGCGTATGCAAGCAATGCCGCCAATTTTGATGAGGCTCACGCAGTAATAGAGTCTGTAGTTAAGGATTTTGGCAAGATAGACATTCTTGTAAACAATGCAGGCATTACCAGAGATACCCTTATGCTGCGTATGACAGAGGCTCAATGGGACGCTGTAATTACCGTAAATCTTAAATCAGCGTTTAACTTTATGCACGCCGCCGCCCCTGTAATGATGAAACAGCGTAGCGGTTCCATTATTAGTATGTCATCTGTAGTGGGTATAGGCGGAAACGCAGGTCAATGTAACTACGCCGCCTCTAAAGCTGGTCTTATAGGTCTTACCAAATCTATGTCTAAAGAGATAGGTCCGCGTGGTGTGCGTGTAAATGCCATTGCTCCAGGGTTTATAATAACAGAGATGACAGCGGCACTTAGTGATGAGGTGCGTGAGCAGTGGGTTAAGAACATTCCTCTACGCCGTGGTGGCACTCCTGAAGATGTGGCAAATGTGGCTACGTTCTTGGCTTCTGATTTATCCACATACATTACAGGACAGGTAATACATGTATGTGGTGGTATGAGCTGAACCCCTCAGTCTGCATCCTTCCAGACTGGAGCTTTTTCTCTATTGCTTTCAAGAGCGTACTTGGAAAGGGTTATGACTTTGGCTTCTTCTGTGGAGTCTGAACAGCGGCCTACTATTCTGCCTCTGAAATCTACCGCTTGTGAACCGCCCACATATTTTATATTATTACCATCAGAGCCTATGCGGT
>JAKSNX010000167.1 GCA_024405815.1 Paludibacteraceae bacterium
ACTGCCATTCACCATATTCATGAGAGTTATTGCTATATGGAGGTGGTTGACCCTGAAACAAACCAGCCTGTTCCAGACGGCAAAGAGGGCAAGATTTTGGTAACAAATTTCACCCGCAGGTTTATGCCGCTTGTACGCTATGACATAGGCGATATGGGGCGTATCCTTACAGAGCCGTGTCCTTGTGGACGTACTGTAAAGCAGATGGAACTGCTTGGCAGAAGTGATGATGTGCTAATCATCGGGGCAGGAAATACAGCACTCTCATCTATATCAAAAGTGGTGGGAATGATACCTGAACTAAGTATGCACTTTAGAATGACTGCATCTGTAGAGGGGCATAAAGACCTGCTTACAGTTGAGGTGGAGACCATTAAGCCTTGCTCTGAGGCTGAACTTAATGCTCTTTCAGAAAAACTTTATGAAACCCTTATGCAGAATGACCATAATTTTGAAACTATGGTAAATACGGGCACTATCTGTAAGCCAAAGACTATTGTTCTTAACCCCGATACCCTGCCCCGCAATCCACGCACAGGAAAACTGAAACAAGTAATAGACAAACGCATCTAATGGCTACGCAACTTTTTGATATTAAAGTAAGTTCAGAAAACTATCATCTGGAGCCTCTGCAACAGTATGTTCAGGCAGTGGCAAAACACTATGGCATTTCTGATGAAAAATGCTTTCAGCTCAGCATTCTGATTGAGGAGGTGTTTGTACGCATTGTCCGTTACGCTTATAATGGAGAGCCTGACCATGTTATCCAACTTCAAGGTGAAACCAATGCACAGTCCTTTGTATTACGATATATGTACAAGGGAATCCCTTTCGCCTACGACCCTAATCGGGCTAAAAATGAGGAAGATAGAATAAGCCTTAAACTAATAAGTGCTATAAGTACCTCATACAGAGTTATCTACAATGGCAAAGAGGGGCAAACCATTGAAATATGCATAGCATTGCCATCATCTTCACTTGAGGAGATGAAAAAGGTTTCTGAAGATGCCGCAAAAAATGCAGGTAAAGAGGTTGTACTTGCCACCGATACCACAAA
>JAKSNX010000168.1 GCA_024405815.1 Paludibacteraceae bacterium
CCCAATTATTAACTAAAAACAATTTAACCATGAGAAAATTTTTATCATTACTCACCGCGTTAGTGCTTTGCACAGCGATGTGGGGTGCAAGTAAAGTTAGTCAGACCTTATACAAGGTAGAAAGTGCATTGTATCAAGGTCTAAATGAGAATTTTACTGGAGGAACAAATATTTTTGTTCCCAATGATAGTGCAGTGGTCTTTACGTCGTTTGATGGTCAACCTGCCGATTGGTACAGGAGTAACAGCCTCCAAGAAGGAGGAAAAGGTACGCCGTCCTTTACGTTTAAAAAGAGTTTTAACGATTATGCCCCTATGCAAATCAGGAACTACACCGGTTATGGACAAAATGCTACTAAGACTAAAATTGATTACATTTATGGCAAAGCAAGTGCAACAGGCAAGACTCTTGTTGTTGGAGCCAGCGGTATGAATATGATGTCAATGGCGAATGGCTACTATTTCCGCACAGAAGATTCAGCTTCAACAGGTGATATTGGCAAATGTTACGCTGACAATAAGACGGCTAACACATACAAATCAAATAGCTCTTATGGAACATATATGATGTATGGAAACGATTTTACTCACTCTACACATGGTGCTGTCCAAGCTTATGAAATGGTGTTGGATAATCCGGGTGAGATGTACATCGATTATGTGGTATTACCTATCTTTGGTTATCCTAAGGATGAAACTGCTACGATTGATAAGATGATTCCTGAAGGAAAGAAGGTTACGCTAAAACTTTATCCTCTATCAGCGATTTCCAAAAATGCAGATGGTAAATATAGTTATACAAAAGAATCTACTCCTATTGCCACAATGACGGCTGATGCAAGTGCCTATACCCAAGACGCTACAAAAGGCTACAGCTATAGAGGTACTTTGAAGTTTGAGTTGGACGAACCCATCTTGATGACTAAGAGTTTTGTGGCTCGTTTAACTTGGGATGACGGTTGTAACTTTGGTCTGATAACCGATTACTATAACCTTCAAAACTATACCACTTGGTATATATTCAAAGATGGTAAATATTATTTGTGG
>JAKSNX010000169.1 GCA_024405815.1 Paludibacteraceae bacterium
TATATCTGCTATTTTCATGTTTTACACCATATTTTTATTGGCAAAAATACTTTTTTTTCGTCAATATTACATATTTATTATATTTAAAATTGCTTTTCTACCTAATATTGGTTATTTTTGCGCACGAATAAACAGAATACAACTTAATTTAAATTAACAATAATAATTCAATTTTTAATTTTATGTGGTTAACATCTTCATCAATTGGCCGTAAGGTAGTGATGAGTGTCACAGGTGCTGCCTTGGTACTCTTCCTCACTTTCCACATGGCGATGAACCTCGTTTACGTTTATGATGTCATGGTAGGTACTTGCTGTGGCAATCATTATTATGACGCGGTATGTGAGTTCCTCGGAACTAACTGGTATGCACTCATTGCTACTGCAGGTCTTGCAGCGCTCGTTTGCATCCACATCATCTATGCTTTCTGGCTCACAGCTCAGAACTACAAGGCTCGTGGTAACGACCGTTACGCTGTCAGCGGTAAGCAGCCAGTACATTGGGCTGCAAAGAACATGCTCGTTCTCGGTATTATCATCGTTTTGGGTATGCTCGTTCACTTGCATGACTTCTGGTACAACATGATGTTTGCAGAACTCGCAGAGTCTGAACGTGAGTTCGCTCCTACTGCAGGTTTCGACTGGATTACAGCTAAGTTCAGCTGTCCTGGTCTCGTTTGCTGCTATGTTGTTTGGTTGGCTGCTCTCTGGTACCACCTCACTCATGGTATCTGGTCTTCAATGCAGACTCTTGGTCTTAACGGCAAGGTTTGGTTGAATCGCTGGATTTGCATCAGCTATGTTTGGGCAACTATCATCGTGCTTGGCTTCCTCGCTGTAATTGTTGCAGCACTTTTCGCTAAGGGAGGTTGCTGTGGTGCATGCTGCGCTTAATATTTAGTTTTTAATATTTATTATTTCGACATATGGCTACTGAACATATTATGGCTCCTGAACTGTCAAAGATTCCTGAGGGTAAGTTGGCAGATAAGTGGACAAACTATAAGGCTCACCAGAAATTGGTGAACCCAGCTAATAAGCGTA
>JAKSNX010000017.1 GCA_024405815.1 Paludibacteraceae bacterium
TGTTCTGTGGCTTTGGTTACAGAGACGGAGTGCCTTGCCTATCGTGAGGACACATCGGGTAATAACCATAGTAAAGTGATAGGTGTATTTGTAAAAGAGATACTTGGTGAAGCCAAACGCCTTAACGCCGATGTCAAGGCAGTGGCACTTAGTAAAGGACCTGGCTCATATACAGGGCTTAGAATAGGGACATCTTTTGCTAAAGGCTTGTGTTACGGAATGGATATAAAGCTTATAGCTGTTCCTACACTTAAAGTTATGGCTGCACCGGTGGCTCAGATGCTTAAAGAGAGAGGCGAGACTGATTCCGTACTATGTCCTATGATAGATGCCCGCCGTATGGAGGTCTATAATGCATTGTATGACTTAAATTTAAATGAGTTGTCCGCTACTGCCGCCACAATAATAGATGCAAATTCTTTTTCAGAGCATTTGTCTGATAAGAAAATCTATTTTTTTGGAAACGGAAGCGGTAAGTGCAGGGATACCATTGTCAGTCCTAATGCTATGTTTATTGAGAATATAGCACCTCTTGCCGTAAATATGAGAGAGATGGCTTTTGAAGCCTATAAAAATAACAATTTTGAAGATGTGGCATATTTTGAACCCTTCTATCTAAAAGAGTTCATCGCCACTAAAAGTACTAAATTTCAATTATGAATAGTTTGCCAAAACCACCCAAAGACCCCATCAAGCTTACTGAATATGGCAGAAATATTCAGAAGATGGTGGAGTACGCCATGACCATAGAGGATAAGGCGGAACGTACCCGATGTGTAAACTCCATAATAGACACAATGGGCATATTCTTCCCACACCTGCGTGATGTAAATGACTTTAAACACAAATTGTGGGACCATCTTGCCATAATGTCAGACTATAAACTTGACATAGACTATCCGTATGATGTGCCAAAAGAGCCTGAACGTGTAATTCCTAATAAAGTGGCATATCCAACCAATTCTCAATATAAAAGACATTACGGTAAGTTTATAACCCAACTTATCCAGTGTGCTGAAAAACTTGATGGTGCAGACCGTGAACGCTATATTATGGTGCTTGCAAACCACATGAAACGCTGTTATATGGCATGGAACAAAGATGTGGTTGATGATGCCACCATATTAAATGATTTATATGAGATATCGGGTGGTAAAATAAACCTTATAAATGCAGGAGTAAAGCTCAAGACAGCAGAGGAGTTTGCACAGCAGCATAAGGCAATGCATTCTAACTCAAACGCAAAAAAATCAGCAAAAAGACCATTTAATAACAATAAAAAGAAGAACTGATGGCATCATTTGTAATAGAGGGCGGACATCGTCTAAGCGGAGAAATAACACCACAAGGTGCTAAGAACGAGGCACTTGAAGTTATATGTGCTGCGTTGCTCACATCAGAGCCTGTTACCATAAACAATATCCCTGATATTGTTGACATACGTAATCTGATAGATTTGCTAAAGAAAATGGGGGTAGGTATAGTGCGTAACAGCAAAAACTCTTTTACATTTAAAGCAGAAAACATTGATTTTAATTACATAAACAGTGCCGATTTTTACAAGACAAGCAGCTCACTGCGTGGCTCTGTTATGATTGTAGGTCCACTGCTTGCCAGATTAGGCAAGGCTGTAATAGCCAAACCGGGAGGCGATAAGATAGGCCGCCGCCGTCTTGATACCCATTTTGACGGACTTATAAAACTTGGTGCGGATTTTAACTATGATGCAGATAAACAGCTGTTTAACGTCAGTGCAAAGAGGCTTAAAGGTTGCTATATGCTACTTGAGGAGGCTTCTGTAACGGGTACTGCAAATCTTATAATGGCTGCCGTACTTGCAGAAGGAACCACCACCATTTATAATGCGGCGTGTGAGCCGTATATACAGCAATTATGCAAAATGTTGGTGTCAATGGGTGCCGATATTAGCGGTATAGGCTCCAATCTTCTTACTATAAATGGAGTAAACACATTAAAGGGTTGCACTCATACCATACTGCCGGATATGATAGAGGTTGGCAGTTTTATAGGCATTGCCGCTATGACAGGCTCTGAAATCACAATTAAGAATGTGTCTATCCGTAATCTTGGACTTATACCCGATAGTTTCCGCCGTTTAGGCATTAAGTTAGAGGTTAAGGGAGACGATATTTACGTTCCTGCCCAAGACGGTTTCTCTATAGAGTCATATATAGATGGCTCTATAATGACCATTGCAGATGCACCGTGGCCAGGTCTCACCCCAGACTTGCTCAGTGTAATGATAGTGCTTGCCACTAAGGCTAAAGGCAGTGTGCTTATACACCAAAAAATGTTTGAGAGCCGCCTGTTCTTTGTAGATAAACTGATAGATATGGGTGCCAAAATTATACTATGTGACCCCCATCGGGCTACTATAATAGGGCTTGGAGATGCTTTTCATCTACGTGCCTCCACTATGTCATCGCCCGATATAAGGGCTGGTATAGCATTGCTTATAGCGGCAATGAGTGCAGACGGCACCAGCACCATACACAATATAGACCAGATAGACCGTGGATATGAAGATATAGACGGCAGATTAAACGCATTAGGTGCATCAATAAAAAGATTATGAAAAGAATACTTACATACATAGAGGTGTTTTGCATATCGGTGTTGGCGTTTACATCGTGTAAGGAGTCAAGCCTTGATGTTCATAACGTGGAGGCTGAGTTTGAGCCTTATATACAGAAATTCTTCACCGATGCAGAACGTTACGGCACTCCTATAAGTGATAAGAATGTGGTTATGAAATTTGCTAACCTTACCGACGGCAAGGCTGGAGTATGCTATATGAACCGTATTCCTGTTTATATAGAGATAGACAGAAATAATTGGAATAACCTTACAGGTCCTAATGCAAGCAATGAGAAAGAGGACCTTATTTTCCATGAGATGGGGCACGGTTTTCTACGCCGTCTGCATGATAATACAGAGTTGCAGAACAAGGATTGGAAAACCATTATGTGTGGAGATGAATTACCCGATGGCAGAGGTCCCAACATAAATTACAGAGGTATGCGTAAGGAGTATTACATTAAGGAACTCTTTACAAATACATCTGAGATTCCGCAGTGGAGTACCTATAAACCCGATTTTTCTCACTTGCAGGAGTCTGTAGTGCTTAACGCCACGTCATCTACTCCTAAAAATTGGTATATAGTCAGTACAGAAACCATAGAGTCAAAAATAGATGGCGACCATTACCTTATTAGTAATAAAGGGGAAAACGGTGTGTATATTCCGTTAAAAGGAAATTCAGGCTCAGACAGTATTTTTGATGTTACTAAGGATTTTTACTACGAAGCCAATGTAAAGTTTACATCAGATGTGGTTAAGACTCCATCTTGTGGAATTGGATTCTCTAATAAGAAACCAGGTTCTCCGGATGTAAATCCTATGCACTATTTTGATTTTACAAATGCCAAATATATAAATATAGGAGAGAACTCCTGTAAGTTTCCGTTTATCAACATATTTAAAGATGTCATCAACCCCGATGGTTACACTAAATTGGGTGTTCGCAAGCATAACGATACCCTGTTTTACTACATAAACAATGAGTTCCTTTACCATAATGACCTTACAGACCTGCCTGTACAGGGTTATAATTTTGGATTTATTGTATCGGGAAACACCACTATGTTTGTAGAGTATGCCACTGTAAAAAGTTCAGAGGCTCCCAAATAGATTAGGATATGATTAAAAAGGTGGCATCATACATAGAATCTAATAAGCTTTTGCAACCAGCTGATACTGTGATAGTTGGTTTAAGCGGTGGTGCAGATTCAGTGTGTCTTGCCCATATCCTTATTAAGTTGGGCTACTCAGTAGTGGCTGCCCACTGTAATTTCTCTTTAAGAGGAGAGGAGTCTGACGGCGATGAGGCGTTTGTTACATCTCTTTGCTCTAAGTGGAACATTGGGCTTGAGAAAATAAGGTTTGACACCAATGCCTACGCATCGGGTCATAAATTAGGAACAGAAGAGGCTGCAAGAGAACTTAGATACAGATGGTTTGAGGAGTTGCGTGTAAAGCATAACGCCGCTGCCGTATGTGTGGCACACCATAGAGATGACAGCATAGAGACAGCACTGCTTAATCTTATTAGGGGTGCAGGCATTACGGGAATTTGCGGCATAAGGGCTAAGAATGGCAACGTAGTGCGTCCGCTGCTATGCGTAAGAAGAAAGGAGATAGAGGAGTACCTGAAAAAGGAGGGATTGCAGTTTGTTACAGATTCCACTAATTTGGATAATGTATATAACAGAAACAAGGTTCGTAATATAATTATTCCAGAGATAGAGAAGATAAAGCCAAACTTTGCCGATACTATGACGGCAAATATGGAGAACTTTTCTGCCGTAGCCTCTATATATAATAAGGTGATAGAAGAGCAGAAAAAAAAGGTTGTTATCGCCGATGGGGACGCTATTTGCATAAATCTAACGCAGGTTCAAGAGTTTATAGAGCCGGAGACACTGCTGTTTGAGCTATTGAAGCCATACGGCGTTCATCCGCGTGAAATTCCCAAAATACTCACTATGGAGACAGGCAAAAGCGTAAATTTGCCGTCTGCCACACTAACAATAAAGAGAATTAAAAAAGAGAGGTATCTTTACGTAATGTATGATGTATGATGTATGATGTATGAGAAAAACTTTTAACTTTCAACTTTTAACTTTCAATTAATTTTTATATCTTTGTGGTTTGAAAAAACAATTCACTTTATAATTACAATTAAATTATGGTATCTTACAAAGAATTAGGCCTTGTAAACACAAAAGAGATGTTTAAAGGCGCCATCAACGGAGGTTATGCAATACCTGCATTCAACTTCAACAACATGGAACAGATGCAGGCTATTATTCAAGCATGCGCTGAGGTTAAATCACCAGTTATTCTTCAAGTATCAAGCGGTGCACGTAAGTATGCAAACCAAACATTGCTACGTTATATGGCACAGGGTGCTGTTGAGTATGCAAAAGAACTTGGTTGGGAGAAACCACAAATCTGCTTGCACCTTGACCACGGTAACAGCTTTGAACTATGCAAGAGTTGCGTAGATATGGGCTTCTCTTCAGTTATGATTGACGGTTCAGCCCTTCCATACGAGGAGAACATTGCTCTTACAAAGAAAGTTGTTGAGTATGCACATGCTCACGATGTAACAGTTGAGGGTGAGCTTGGTGTACTTGCAGGTGTTGAGGACGAGGTTTCAGCAGAGGCAAGCCACTATACACAACCATCAGAGGTTATTGACTTTACAAAACGTACAGGTGTAGATTCACTTGCTATCTCTATAGGTACATCTCACGGTGCTAACAAGTTTACACCAGAGCAGTGCACACGTGATGAGAACGGTATCCTTATACCACCTCCACTACGTTTTGATATTCTTAAGGAGATAGAGAAGCAACTTCCTGGATTCCCAATCGTACTTCACGGTTCTTCTTCAGTTCCACAAGAGTATGTTAAGATTATCAATGATAACGGTGGTGCTCTTAAGGATTCAGTAGGTATCCCAGAGGAGCAACTGCGTGAGGCTGCCAAGTCTGCCGTTTGCAAGATTAACATTGACTCTGACGGTCGTCTTGCTATGACTGCCGCTGTTCGTCAGTTCTTCAATGCAGAGCCATCTAAGTTTGACCCACGTCAATATCTCGGTCCTGCTCGTGAGGAGCTTAAGAAACTTTACATGCATAAGTGTGTGGATGTACTAGGCAGTGCCGGCAAAGCATAAATTTTTGTTTTTCAACGGATTCTTTTCCTTTTTTCGCTCGGTCATTTAGCCCACTAAACTCCCTCGCTTAAAAGAAAAATTATCTCGTTGAAATTCCAAAAATTTTTAATATGGTACTTCCTTCTCGGATTGAGAAGGAAGTTTTTTGTTTTTTGTAAATTTAATTGTAACTTTGTCAGTCTGTAGTCTGAATATAATTATGAAAACAAGATTTTACAAAACACTATTTGTTTTATCAGAATTTATTCTGATGAGTCTTTGCTGTTACGCAGATGCACCTACATCCGTAACGGATGGATGTGGTAAAACATATCCGGTAATAAGGGTTGGAGATGTGCTATGGATGGCTGAGAATTTGGCTTGCACCAAGTATGATACTGAAAGTGAGGCATACAAAAGTGGATTTACTGAACTTTCAACAGGATATGAAATATATTCCCCATATTATGCTGATGTTAAAAATTCAAGTTCTGATTATGATGACAAACTAACACAAGCCATACGGAATAAAATGGGTTTGGTCTATAATTGGGCTGCAGTAATGGGATACAAGACAGAGTCTGAGTCAAAAGCCCAAACAGGGGACTATATTGGAATCCGTCAAGGTATCTGCCCCAATGGATGGCATGTTCCAAGCCGTGCTGAAGTATCAAAATTGATTCAAGCCTTTGGCGATGCCAATACTGCAGGTTATCATTTAAAGGCGACAGAAGGTTGGCATAATAATGGGAACGGAGATAATTCGTCTGGTTTTGCAATGTATCCAAGTGGCACTCACGTCACCGCAAAGACCAGTAATGCCATCGGACGTAACGGTTATGTTTCATTATGCGATGCGAAATCCGCTTCAGAGCATCACGATTTGAATTTCTATTGGGATAACAACAAAGCGGACGATGACGGCTGTAGTAAAAAATACGCTCAAAGTGTCCGTTGTATCTATGACCTTAAATATTATAAATTGACTGCAAATTCTGCTGATGAGGAGCAAGGTACCGTAACAGGTAGCGGAACATATTTGGAGGGAGAGTCCGCAACCATAGTGGCTATACCAAACACAGGCTACCAATTTAAGAATTGGAGTAATGGGCTTGAGGATAACCCTGCGGAGATAACCGTTACCAGTGATACCACACTAACCGCTAATTTTGAGAAAATAAAATACAACGTAAAATTTGTAAATTATGACGGCACACTGTTGCAGGATACTGTGTTTGAATATGGCGATACTCCGCAATATACAGGAGACGAACCGTTAAAACCGGCAGACAACACCTACACATATCAGTTCAGCGGTGAGTGGGAACCTGCCATTACCACTGCTACAAAGGACACAACATACACAGCCCAATTCACCCCTACATATAAGGAATATAAGATAGAGACCCGTACTGCCATAAGTAACAGCGGTACTGTCACCATTACAGACAGTGAAGGGCAAGAATATGGCTCCAGCGGTACATTTCACTATGGTGACGTTATTACATTGACAGCAACCCCTGCTAAAGAAACGTGGTTGTTAAAGAGATGGAGTACCGGTTCTACAGAGAATCCGCTTACATACACCGTTCAAGACAGTGCTAAAATTGTAGCGTTCATATTACCTACAGAGATACCTTTGACTATTACTCTTGACCTTAATTCAGCACCGTCAGAAGGTGGTGAAACTACAGGTTCAGGAGAATATGGAACAGTATATAAACAAGGAACAACGGAACCGGAATATGTAAGCATTGCAATTAAGGCAACACCTAATAATGGCTATAAGTTTGTAAATTGGACAGAGCTTGTAGATGGAGAGCAAACAGTTATATCTGACCAAGCAGAATATATTATCTCTATCAATAAGAACACCACTTACAGTGCTAATTTTGAAAAGAAGAACTACATTATTACCTTTAGGGATTATAACGGCAAAAAGTTAAAACAGGATATTGTAAAATATGGAGATACACCAACTTGTCCAGACCCTGAAAGAGAATCCTCTGCAGAATATACGTACAATTTTGCAGGTTGGAATCCATCTATCAAGGCGGCTGACGGAAATACCACCTATTTTGCCACATACACCGCCACTAAAAAACAATACACTATAAAATTTGCTTGTGACGGCAATATATTGCAGGAGGAACAGTTGGATTACGGAACCACCCCTACATATAAGGGTGAGACACCAACAAGAGAGCCGTCTGCACAATACACCTATACGTTTAAGGGATGGGATTATGCAATATCGCCTGTAAGAGGAAATTTTACATACAATGCTGTATTTGACAAGACGGTGAACACCTACCTTGTCAGGTTTGAGAACTATGATAAGACAGAGTTGGAGACAAATACCGTAGCGTATGGTGAGATGCCTAACTATTATGGTGAGAATCCAAAAAAAGAATCAACAGACCCTGCATACCGTTATGTATTTGCAGGTTGGGAACCTTCACCAACAGTAGTTACAGGAGATGCCACATATACGGCAACCTATATTCAGGAACTTAACATATTCCACGTTGATGCCGTATCAGATGATGTAAACAAGGGAACAGTAGCAGGTAGCGGAGATTACCAAGCAGGTTCAGTGGCTACTCTTACAGCACAGCCCAAGAAGGGTTATGCTTTGGACTATTGGAGTAATGGAGAAAAAACAGCATCAATATCAATCGTGGTTAATAAAGACACTACTGTTACAGCATATTTTGGCAGACAGAATGCAGACAACACACCTGCCTGTAACAATGCGGCTTCCGCATCCAAGTATAACTGGCTTATAATGCTTGATTTGAATACACTTAACGCAGAAGGCTATACATTTACAGAGAATCAGGTACGCTGGTATAAGGTTGTGGGAGAAATGGATAACCTGTCTGACCCTGACTACCTGCGTAATGATGAGTTCCTGAAAAACGGATACTATCTCACACTTGACAAGTCTCTTACAGGCACAGGCACATACTACGGCTTGATTGACCTTGTAAATCAATCAGACAATGTAGGTTGCCAAAGCGGTATAATGAGGACAGAGCCACACAAATATGATGCCACAGAGAAGAAATCCGGCTGCACACTTCTAAAGACAGTTGTGGAACCACAGGAGACACTTGAAATTATCAATTTGCCCAAAGGTGTCAAATCTCACATAAGGGTGTTTGACTCTATAGGAAACGCAATATATGAGACTGTATCTGACGGCATTGAGACACTACAGTTCAATGCGGCAAGCATTCCTGGTACATATATGGTGACAATATCTGATGAGAGTACAAAACAAACGTTAAGGTACATAGTTAAATAAGCAAGCAATATGAAAAAGATATTTATAACAGTAATAATGTTAGGTGTGTCATTGGTTTCAATGGCTAATGCTATGAATCGTAGGGACGAGATTAATGTAGGCGACAGAACTATGGGTTTCAACCAGTTTTGTATGGGGTTCCGTGGTGGTGTGGCTTCACTGCTTCAAAAGACTGACTTTGGCGGAAAATGGAATCCAGGCTATAATGTTGCATTTGACTTGCAGTATGCCTATTTATTTGAGCGTAGCAGGGCAAGCAAACCTTTTTGGGGTATAAGAACAGGTCTTAGCGTAAATTATGTATCGTCAAGTTATGAAGGGCAACTAGATAACAGATATAAGACTACAGATGCAAGCGGCGATGTTTTGAACTATGCCATAACTGCCGATAAGTTTAAGGAGACAGACAATCAGGTTCAACTACAGGTTCCACTTATGGCAACCATGACATATAAGGGATTTATGCTTAACGCAGGAACAAGATTTGCGTTCCCTGTATATAACTCTTACAAGCAGACATTGGATAACGCCCATATAACCGCCACGTATGAGAAATACGGTGTGCCTATCAAAGATGATATGCTAACCGGTAAGTTCTCCGATGACCAACTTAGCCAAAAAGGTAAATGGGACGCCCCTAAGTTCCAACTGTTCCTTTCAGCAGAGTTGGGCTACAGCTTTACGTTTTATGGCGGTAACTGCATAACCGTGGCATTATATGCGGATTACAGTGTATATAACGGATATAAGGGGGCGTCATCGTCTGACAAGAGTTTTGTGTCTGTATCACAGATAGGCTTGGACCCTGCCAATCCTTGTGCTCAGGTAACGGTTAATCCTATTATGAACAACTACGCCAAGAGCATAGGTTACTTTGATTTCGGGCTAAGGATTTCCGCAGATTTGAATTTCTACTCAGACAGATAGTATTAAGGACTTGAAATTAAAGTGAAAAGGCTGAACATACATAAGCGTTTGTTTCTGTTGCTGCTGACGGTTTTGTTAGGGGCTACGGCAGATATGTATGCCTACAGGTACTTTTACATAATAAAAGACAGTGAGTGGTTTGATAATTTGGAAAATACTGAGATTGGGGCATTAGGACCAAATCCAGGGGGAGAGCATGCAACCGCCCCGTTTATTCCTTTAGCGGAAACTGATTCATGCGGAATGTACTATGTAGATGTGCCTAATTGGGATTGGGCGTTTCTTGTTAAAAAACGCAAAGGTGTAGCCGCTAAAAACTATGATGATGGGAATGCCATACTGTTTAGGGCGGCAGGTTATGATAACAAGAAAATGAATATGCTGTATGAGATTCAAGGGAGAAACGGTACTTCCCGGAGTATTATTTTATACAAGGATGTGCAGAAGCCCGCTCCTGAATACATATTTTACCGCATTCCGGGTGATAAGGCTCAAAATGATTTCTTTTTTGATAACACCTATACACAATGGCCTGATATTTGGGTATCGCTGGTAAAAGGGTGTGTATCACCCGATATTGATATCAAGGATTATAATCTAAAAGAGCATAACGCCTTTACCTTTAAGCTTACTAAAGAGTACCTTTTTGATATTTATGTCCAATATAATGTTTTAGGGTTTGAGAACAGTCCTAATTTCGGTACATTGTCATTCTTTAATTTTGACCCTACAGGCAGGGAGTTTATAGAGCCTGAGAATGGCGAGGAGGCTGTATTAGGTGTTAAGCAGACTAAATGGCAGGGCACCCACTCCAGGGATATTATTGTTGTTCCTCAAACCAAAGATGAGAACGGTAAGTGGACAGCAAAAATAGATACCATAAACTTTTCACAGTGGAATAATGGTTACAGTTACCCATTGGAGTCTCCTTATGCTGATTATGCATACAGACCACGCAAGATGGTAATTACCGCAGACCATTCTCCCATTATTACAGAAGATGAGGTTACAGTGCACCTGACACTTGAAACCGGACCGTTTGGTAAGGAAGAAAATCCTTTTTATGTGGATTATGATGACCCTACTATTCCTGAAGACCAAAGGAATGAGGATATCCATTGGCTTAGGACTATGATAGATATGAATAAAAAAAGTCCGCGCTATCTTGAGAAGGGATGGTGCTACATTCCCGTTGAGGGTGAGCCTTTATGGTATCATGATTGTGGTAAGACAATTACTGCCACTATTAAGAAAGAGGACCTTCCTGTATCTTTTATTGCGGTTCGTATGGCGGATATGAACGTAAACTACTATGCTTCATCAAATGTCATCACATTTGATGATTGTTTTCCGCAGCAGGTTACACTTGTATCTGACCCTGCAACCGCAGACCAGAAACTATGCAAGGGTGATGTTATGACTGAGGCTGAATATAAGGTGGCAGGAGACAAGACAGAAAGTATCGGCTGGCAGGTGAAGCCTGACGGAACATCGTGGATTACTGTAAATAAGTCTGCCGATGCTATGAGTGCCACCGCTACAGGCACTCCTGATGCAGTGGGAGACTATACCGTAAAGTTTTATGGCGTAAGTGCTGATACAGAGGCTTGTGCTTCAGACACCCTTACCCTTAAAGTTTCCTCTATTTCATCACCCGATGCACCCAAAGTTGATTGGTGATACTACAGACCACAATTTTTTTTTGAATTTTTAGTGGAATCGTTTGCGTAATATCTGCAAATTTATTATCTTTGTATGATAATTTGTGTGTATTGTGCAAATACTGATGAAATCATATAGACATACTGTTTGTAAGTTGCTGAGTGTGGCTGTGTTACTGCTATGCTCAGTGGCGGTGTGGGGTGCTAACTGTAGTGGTAAGACTTTGTTTCTTTATACTGGTGGCAGCAGTTTGTGGGAGCAGGGTGGTGCGTGGTTTCAGTTATACTACTACGGCTCAAGTGGGAATGGCTGGGTGACAATGGAGAGTGTGCCTGATGAATATGGAGTGTATGCCGCTACCATACCATCAGGGAAAGATTATAATACAGTAATATTCTGCCGTACACAAGGCGGAAAGCCGTCAAAGGATTGGAATTATGTTTGGAATCAGACATACGATTTAGCATATCAGGAATCCTCAAATTACTATTCCATTACAAGTTGGGGACCGGATAAGAAATGTCCCGGAAAGTGGAACTCAAACCACGCCTTAATTCAGCAAGGCTCACGCATATACTTTAATAATGCCAAGACCAATTGGGAAAATGTCTATTTGGAGATTGTATGCTCAAACAATAATATGACGGCGGGAGTGGATAATTACCATCCTAAAAATGACTGTGGTGACGCTAATAAGGGGAATGCTTTTTATAAGATGAAAAAGTATTGTGGCTCAATTTACTATCTTGACTTGCCACGCAACGCATATAAGGGTCTTGTTACATTTGCTGACCAAGATTTACATGAATACAATGATTTGTATGCCTGTAGTTGTGTTTTGCATTATGGCTGGAAAGAAGATTCTCCTTGCATAAATCCTACTGTTCGTAATATTGCAGGTACTGTACATGAGTGGTCTGGTGATTTAATGAAAAAACCAGGCAATGGATTGAATGATGACCCAATGAACACGCTTTCTGTAACTCCAAATCCTGTAAATCCTGTGAAGCGTGATGACTATGTAACGCTAAAAGTTGAGAGCTCACAGACTTGGAAATGGTATTCTTCATCAGATGGTAAAAATTGGACAGAATGCACATCGTCTGCATCGGGAACTGGTAAAAACACACTTACAGTAAGACCGGAGCTTTCAACTTACTATCAGGTGCGTGATGCCAATAATATATGTAACGCAACTTACCGTGTTGAGGTTGATATTGCCTGTAAAGGTAACAGAACCACACTGCTGGATGTTGATTTTGACACAGATGCCTCTGGTAAATATTTTACGTCAGAGAGTAATCGCCGTGCCGCCATCAGTAGTAAGGGGGAGTACATAAATACAAATATTTACAGTTATTCCGGTGAGGGAAAGGAGATATTGGATGGTTTCTATTCCATTCTTGCAAATCCAAAGTTTGGTGGCTGTGGAATTCAACAGACAGCCAAAACTTGTGAAGAGTCATCTTGCCTGCAAAATGTAAGAAGCGGGTGTTATGAAAATGAATATTGGTTTCTTGATATAAAAGACCACACACAACCTGCAGGAAAGATTGGTGGAATGCTTATGGCTAACTGTAAGGAAAAGGGTGAGGTAATATTCTCATATTCAACAGGAAAACTTTGTTCCAAGAACCTATATATGACATTCTCCGCTTGGTTTGCCAATGCTACAAGACCTAATAGTGAGGAGAAACCTATTCCAATCAATGCCAAGATATTTATCAGGAATAAAACAAGAACAGAAGATATTGCTCACGTAAACATTGTGAATGTAGAGCCTGACGGTAAGTGGGTTAATGGAAGAACAGCATTCTTCTCAGGTGATAATGATGAACTTATTGTAGAGGTTGTCAACTATGGAGAGTCAGGTACGGGTAATGATATTCTTATAGATGACATAAGTTTTACGGCTTGTGTGCCAGAGGTTAAATTTAATCCATATACCACTGTTGATTGTGGCGTTATTACCACTATAACGGTTGTTCCTACTGGAATTGATGAGATTTTCCAGACCACACCATACTATTTATGGCAGCGTTATAACTATACAACTGATAAGTGGGAGAATATTCCAAATGACCCGACCCCAGGCTCCGGCTCATATAAGGGTAGTGGTATAGGTAAGACAAAGTATGAGTTTAATATTCTAAAGGAGGTTGGAGGAAAAGACCCTCTGTTCCGTGTAATTCTTGCAGGAACAGAGGCTACCGCTAAAGACGTGGGTGCGGGAAATCCTCATAATTGCCCCGATTATGCTATGACAGATGAGATTAAAGTGGATTGCAAATGTTTGAATCAAAGTATAACAAAAAGTTCAGGCAGTGATGTTCAGTCTGTATGTGAGGGAAGTGCTATAGGTAATGTGGTTTATACAGCAAGCGGAACCACTTTGGGTGCTGATGTCAAGGATTTGCCAGATGGTTTGACGGCTGCAAAAAGCGGTAATAATGTAACCATTAGCGGAACTCTGCCTGTCATAGATAAGGATACCACATATACCATTAAGGTCTTTGCCGTTGACACTCCGGGAATATCTTGTGAATCTGATACTTTGGAACTTAAAATAAACGCAAAGCAGAAGCCCACACTTGTACTGCTTGAGGGAGAGGGATATGGGGAGGCTAATCAGTCTGTTTGTAAGGAAGATGAGATTGTGGATATATATTATCAGTGGGGTGGCTCTGCCACAGGTGCCGTAGCATCGCCTGCAAATAGTGGAATTACATATCAGACCATAACAGATGATAAGGAACTTAAAATATCAGGTACACCGTCATCCACTTATACATATACTGTAAGTACAACCGGGCAGAATACAGTTTGCTCACCTGCCACCTTAGGTGGTACTCTGACACTTTATCCAACGCCGTCTGAACCAGATGTTAAATATAAGAAATTAAATAATTAAAAAATAACTAAAAACTTTACAACTATGAAAAAATTATTTAAGGGGGCTACATTAGTCGCAATGTCAGCGTTTGCAGTAAGTGCGTTTGCACAGGGTACAGACCTCGTAGAACCACATGGCGTTTGCCAATCAAGTAAGTATCAGTATGATACAGACGGCTTGGCAGGTTACACTTATTTATGGGAAATTACAGGAGGTACTATGGGTACTGACTATAAGATTACAAAATCAGGTACTGGAGATAAGACTGCTGTAGTGGAGTGGATTAATCCTACTCCGGAAGGTACCACTTGGACATTTACACAGCAAGCCAAGTCTGATAAAAATTGTATGGGACCTATTAAGACCATTCACGTTAGCGTTAATACATTCTCTGTAGAACCTGAAAACGGGGATATGTGTTCTGATATTGAAGGCTATCCTGCTACAGTTGACATAACATTACCTACAGAGGGTAAATGTAACGGTGCTGTTACGCATACAGTAACCAAATGGAAGATTACAGCTATAGACCTTGGTACAAATATTACCGCTACATCTACATCCAATCATAAGGTAGGTGATGAGATTACCTCAGCAACTGGTTTGAACACAGATAAATTTAAAAATGCAGGTACTGCAAATGCAGATGTTACATATACTCTTACACCATACGCAGGTGAATCCGCAGGTTCATCTTTCTCTGTAAAGGTAACCGTATATCCGGAGGTTAAGGAGCCTAATGTTAAATTTACGGCATTGTAGTAATTGTGTAGAAATCTTAGTTTGTTTGTTAGTATAATTTTTTGTATTATTGCAAATTAATTTAATGTTAAAATTTAATTTATAACCAAAATAAAACTTTTTAATTATGAAAAAGCAAGTATTGGTCGCCACAATGCTTACCGCTGTGGCAATGTTAACAAGTATGAGCACTTATGCTCAGAGTCCTACTCCTACGCGTAGTGCGTGTGCGTCTTCAACCCCGGAGACACCTTCTGTAAAGAACCCTATTACAGGTTCTACGTATAACTGGGGTATTGATAACGGTACAGAAGGTACAGATTGGGAACTTACTCCAAAAGAAGGTACAGGGGTTAGTGTAACATGGCTTAAGCCTGGTACTTATACATTCTGGTCTCAGGAGACAAGTACGTATAATTGTGTGGGTCCAAAATATGTAATTGATGTTGTAGTTGAATCCTTTACAGCAGATGACCCTGCCGCAAATAATGTCTGCTCTATTTTGGAAGATGGTACAGGAGGGGATATAATCGGTGCTATCCTGCCTACGGAAGGCAAGTGTGGTGGAGTTGTAACCCAAACCATTGATAAGTGGATTATTACAAGTATTGATAATATAGATAAGGTGACAGCTGCCGGCACAAATGCAAAGCTTAATGAGGATTTGACAAGTAGTGATGCAATATCTACAGATAAATA
Organism: Paludibacteraceae bacterium; assembly: GCA_024405815.1. GTDB lineage: Bacteria > Bacteroidota > Bacteroidia > Bacteroidales > Paludibacteraceae > Enterocola. The sequence goes on from JAKSNX010000017.1 coordinate 15,976, forward strand.
TACCAATGCCACCACAGATGTTGTAGAGTTGACATACCATATAACTCCGTATGCTAATGGTACTGAAGGTGCACCGTTTGAGGTTAAGGCTTCTGTATATCCACAAGTTAAGGCTCCTGAAATAGAATGGTAATATTGTAAAAAGTGATTGTTAAAGGCGGATATAGTCGTATTTATGCATTGCTGTTAATGTTATTGTTAACAGTGTGTGTATGCTCTGCAGCTAATGTTCAGTTGGCTGTAGGAGAGGAACACACTTTCCGCTTAAGCACTGGTTCCGCTATAGGGGAGAGGCATTACTCTTGGTTTGTAGATGGTATAGATCAAGGAATTGATGCAGACTCCATTACTCTTAGTTGGGACGAGCCCGGACTCTACTCTTTATCTGCTATGTATAGCGTAAACGGATGCGAATCTCCTACATCATATATAGAGATAGAGGTAACGGGTGAGATTGAATGCCCTGATATTATTCCTGCCAAGTATTTCACACCCGATGGCGACGGGTTGCATGAGACTTGGGAGATTGAGAATATAGAGTGTTACCCAGATGCCCACATAGAAATCTACGACAGGTTCTCAAAATGTCTGATTAAGTATAGAGGTGCTGATAAAGGTTGGGACGGTAACTATAACGGACATCCAATGCCGTCTGACGACTATTGGTACTATATCCGTGAAATCAGATTAGGACACCCGCGTAGTGGACACTTTACATTAAAAAGACACTAAAAAAGTAATTTTACTAATGCTTGTCGCAGGGGTTTGGGGGTGTCCCCCCCAATAAAAAAGGAATTTGATTTATTAAAGAGTTACCTCTAAAGGTAACTCTTTAATAAATTGCTTTTAGATTCTGTGCGGAGCTTGCGGATAGCCTTCTCCTTTATTTGGCGTACACGCTCACGTGTGAGGTCGCAGCGGTCACCAATCTCTTCAAGAGTCATTTCCTGGCAACCTATGCCAAAGAAACATTTTATTATCTCTTTTTCCCTCTCATTAAGAGTGTTCAAAGCACGGTCAATCTCTTTAGACAAAGACTCGTTTATAAGCTCACGGTCTGCAACAGGAGAGTCATCGTTAGGCAGAACGTCAAGAAGACTATTGTCCTCACCCTCTACAAATGGTGCATCTACAGATATGTGCCTACCTGATGCTTTAAGAGAGTCGGCTATTTTATCTACCGGAATATCCAACTCCTCTGATAGTTCCTCAGGAGACGGACGGCGTTCATGTTCCTGCTCAAATTTGGCAAGAGCCTTGTTAATTCTGTTGATTGAACCCACTTGGTTAAGTGGAAGCCTTACTATACGTGATTGCTCTGCAAGGGCTTGCAGAATGGATTGACGAATCCACCATACAGCGTATGAGATAAACTTGAAACCACGTGTCTCATCAAATCTCTCTGCCGCCTTTATTAAGCCTAAGTTACCCTCGTTTATAAGGTCTGGAAGGCTTAGCCCCTGATTTTGGTATTGCTTGGCAACAGATACCACAAAACGTAGGTTGGCGCGAGTCAGTTTTTCAAGTGCGATACGGTCTCCCTGTCTAATGCGTTGGGCAAGTTCAACTTCGTCCTCCACGCTTATAAGGTCTTCACGACCAATCTCTTGCAAGTACTTGTCCAATGAAGCACTCTCACGGTTTGTAATTGATTTTACAATTTTTAGCTGTCTCATAGTGTATAGTTAGGCAAAAATAGTGTGCAAAGGTAGATAAAAAGTATGAAAATAAAAAATTTTGAACGAATTATTTTTTTTTATAACTTTGCCGCCCATAAAAACAGTAGGTCGGTCTGTTGCCTGCCTCATAGGTGGGAGGAAAGTCCGGGCAACGCAGGGTAGTATATTCTCTAACGGAGAGCCATTGGTGACAGTGGGTAAGCGTAACAGAAAATAACCGCCGTAAGGTAAGGGTGAAAAGGTGGGGTAAGAGCCCACCGTTCTCTTGGTGACAAGCAGAAGCAGTACGCACTATACGTTGCAAGACCAAGTAAACCAACGCTATCAGGGTTACCCGCCCGATGTTGGAGGGTAGGTTGCATTAGATAAATAACAGACGCTTTTTTCTAAAGTACAGAACCCGGCTTACAGACCTGCTGCTTTTTTTATTTTAGTGCGGCAAGTGCGGCTTTTATACGTTCTGCCGCTTTTTTTATGTTCTCGTCAGATGTGGCGTAAGACATTCTTATGTATTCAGGAGCACCGAATGATGCACCGCCTACACAAGCTACGTGACCCTCTGTAAGCAGATACATAGCCAAATCTGCGGCACTGCTTATGGTATCGCCCTTTGGAGTTTTCTTGCCAAAGAAAGAGTTGCATTTAGGGAATATATAGAACGCACCCTCAGGTTTGTTTAATTGAAGTCCTGGAATTTTGCTAAATAAATCGTAAATAAGATTACGGCGGCGTTCAAAAGCCTTACGCATATCTTCTACGCACTCTTGAGAGCCTGTGTAAGCCGCTTCTGCCGCTTTTTGTGCAATAGAGCTTGCACCCGATGTATATTGACCCTGCAGTTTATTGCAAGCCTTTGTAATCCAAAGTGGCGCCGCTATCCAGCCAAGCCTCCAGCCTGTCATGGCGTATGCCTTGGAAACACCGTTTACTATTACCACACGGTCTTTAATCTCAGAGAATTGAGCGATGCTCTGATGTGAGCCTACATAATTTATATGCTCATAAATCTCATCAGCAATAACATATATGTTAGGATATTTTGCAATAACGTCTGCAAGAGCCTTTAACTCATCTTTAGTATATACGCTACCAGTAGGGTTAGATGGAGAGCAAAGAATCAAAGCCTTGGTTTTAGGGGTGATGGCTGCCTCCAGTTGGGCGGCGGTCATCTTAAAGTTCTGCTCAATACCTGTATTTACTATAACATTTGTACCCTCTGCAAGCTTAACCATCTCTGCATAGCTGACCCAATATGGAGCAGGAATTATAACCTCATCGCCGGCACCTATAAGTGCAAGCAGAACATTACATACAGACTGCTTTGCACCATTGGAGCAGAGAATCTGTGCAGGTTCATAATCAAGATTGTTCTCTTTTTTAAGTTTGGCGGCTATAGCCTGACGTAGAGGCATATACCCAGGAACAGGAGAGTAGAATGAGAAATTATTATCAACAGCCTGTTTTGCAGCCTCTTTTATGTGTGCTGGTGTAAAAAAATCGGGTTCCCCCACACTTAAATTTACAATATCAATTCCTTGTGCCTTTAACTCATTGCTTTTCTGCGACATAGCAAGTGTAGCAGACTCAGAAAGCGACTCCAAACGTGGTGATAATTGACTCATGATTATTTTTTCAAATGTTAAAATTCGCAAATCGGGTGCAAAGTTAATATATTTTTATTACTTTTGCACAAAAGATTTTGAATTTATGAGACTAAAATATTTAACACTTCTGTTTTGCACTGTAATAGTTGCAAAAATGTATGCCAAACCCGATGACATTCTTGGCGAGTGGGTAGATGAAAAAAAGACGGGAACCTCCATATACACTAAAGTTGGTGAGAATAAATACTCCGCTGTATGTGGTTGGCAGTCAGACGGTGTGGATAAGAACGGCAATCCTAAGTTGGATAAGAGAAACCCCGATAAATCACAGCGTAACAAGCCTGTAGTTGGTCAGCATGTGATGGACGTAACCTATAATCCAGAGAAAAATACATATAATATGGATTATGCCTACGACCCATCTATGGGCATAGCAATGAAAGACTGCGGTACAATCAAGATAAGCGGCGATACCATGACCATCAAGGCAGGGTGGGCATTTATTAAAGTTACCAAGAAACTACGGAGAGTAAAAACTAAATTCTACTAATGTATGATGTATAATGTATGATGTATGATGGACTCCACCTCGTCATTTTGAGCGTAGCGAAAAATCTTTCAATTCATAAACTTCCTTTAGTGCTTGGTAGCTCGTATTTATAAACATCTCTTTTTATAGCACACTTCAGTGCACGGGCAAACGCTTTGAATACACCCTCTATCTTGTGATGCTCATTATCTCCCTCCGCCTTTACGTTGAGGTTCATTTTTGCATTGTCTGACAGAGACTTAAAGAAATGCAGGAACATCTCTGTAGGGGTGTCGCCAATCATATCGCGGTTAAATTTAACGTCCCATACAAGCCAAGGTCTGCCACCCAAATCCATTGCTACAGAGCATAGACAATCGTCCATAGGCAGACAGAAGCCGTAACGCTCAATGCCACGTTTATCGCCCAAAGCCTTATATAGTGCCTCGCCTAATGCAATGGCAGTATCTTCCATAGTGTGGTGCTCATCTACATTAAGGTCTCCCTTTACATCAATAGTTAAATCTATGCCGGAGTGCTTGCCTATCTGCTCAAGCATGTGGTCAAAAAATCCCAATCCAGTGGATATACTTGTTTTGCCGGAGCCGTCAAGGTTAATGGATATGTTTATATCTGTCTCTTTTGTCTTTCTGCTTACAGTGGCTGTGCGTTCACCTGCAAATATAACCTCCGCTATCTTATCCCAAGTGGGGTATTGCTCAGAGCCTAAAATAATAGACCTGCAACCAAGATTCTCCGCAAGTTTAGCGTCTGTAGCCCTGTCTCCTATAACATACGATGATGCCAAATCATAATCGCCCGCCATATATGCTTTTAGCATGCCTGTACCAGGCTTGCGTGTAGGCAGATTGTCCTCTTTGCGTGATTTGTCTATAAGAATGTTGTCAAACTCAATGCCTTCACCTTTGAACACTTGAAGCATTTTAGCCTGCACTGTATCAAAATTCTCTTGTGGATAGGCACTTGTGCCAAGACCATCTTGATTACTTACAATTACAAGCTCAAAATCTGTTTTCTGACGTATGAAATAGAGATTACGAATTACGCCAGGAATAAACTCCAACTCATTAAGGTTGTTAACTTGTTCTGTTACAGGAGGCTCCACTATAAGAGTTCCATCACGGTCTATAAATAATGCTCGTTTCATATTCAATTGAAAGTTGACTGCGTTAGCTGACTGAAAGTAAAGTTAATTCATACATCATACATCATACATAATACATTAATTAATGTATCATTCTCCTCCTTCGTCCCAATAGTTATTCTAAGGCAGTTTCCGCACAACTTTACAGTGTTGCGGTTCCTTACTATAGTACCTTTCCCAACCAATGCATTATAAGTCTTGTCTGCATCGGCAACCTTTACAAGCAGAAAGTTGGCATCAGATGGATATACGCATTCCACAATGTTGCATTTTTTCAATTCTTCTGCAAGGCGGCTGCGTTCTTTAAGAATCAGTTCCACTTGGCTCTCTTTCTCTGCAATCTTGTCAATACGCTCACTTATAATGTTTTGGGTAAGGGAATTTATATTGTATGGGTATTTTACTTTATTGAACAACTCTATAATCTGCGTTGAGGCAAATGCCATTCCGCATCTTGCCCCCGCCATTGCCCAAGCCTTAGAGAATGTCTGCAACACTATAAGATTAGGAAACTTGTCTAACTCCGCAAGCCACGATGGTTCAGATGAGAAGTCAATATACGCTTCGTCTATTACCACAATCCCATCAAACTCATTCAGCACAGCATATATGTCATTGCGGTTCATAAGGTTTCCTGTAGGGTTGTTGGGAGAGCAAAGCCACATAACTTTGGTATTGGCATCAGCAGCGTCAAGCATAGCCTTTACATTCAGACTGTAATCTGCATTTAGCGGAATACGTCTGTATTCTATATTGTTAATATCTGCACACACACCATACATACCGTATGTGGGTTCCATAGCCACCACATTCTCTTTTCCGGGCTCGCAGAAAATACGATACACAAGGTCTATAGGCTCATCGCTACCATTGCCAAGCATAATATGCTCCGCACCAATGCCTTTTATCTTAGAAATTTTGGCTTTCAAAGCAAGCTGACGTGGGTCTGGGTAGCGGTTATAGCCACTGTAGAAAGGATTCTCATTTGCATCAAGAAACACAGACGCCTCGCCCTTAAACTCATCTCTTGCACAAGAGTATGGCTTAAGGTTCCATATATTTTTTCTTACAAGTTGTTCCAAATCTCTCATATCGGGTAACCTATTTCCTGTTTTTTATTACAAAAGTAAGTTTTAATTTAATGGGGTTAAAGTCACCTGAAACATCGGCGGTACTCTTAAATCTGTATGTTACAGAGACCTGATTCAGCTCAGTTTCAGGGCTTTTTAACGCTATAAGGTAATTGTCGGCTGTCAGGTAATAGCCATCTTTCATATTCTTGAAGATGTATTTGCCTGCCTTTCTGTCAGATTGAGTCAGGTCACACAACTCCTTATAATCCTCATCGCTAAAAATAGAGTCTTTAACGTAGGCACGTTCAGTCTCCACCTCCAAACTCTCTATCCTGTCATAAAAAGGTTGCAACTGCATCATATATTTTAGGGTGTCGCCAGGATATAACACTATGGAGTCTGCCTTTAGGGTATCGCTGTTAATAAAGAAATTGTACAGATAAATCTGCGGACTTATAACATTCCCCTTTTTACACGATGTACACACACCGCAAATCATAAGTGCGGCTAAAACTGACAGAATTGCTATTTTTAAGGTTTTCATATCAGATATATGATTAAAGCACATTATCTTGCAAATTTACTAATTATTTCCTAAAAATACACTATCTTTGTGCTAAAATTATGGTTAAGGCATTCCTTTTTGATATGGACGGAGTCATTTTTGACTCGATGCCAATCCATGCCAAAGCGTGGGTTGACGCTTTTGCATCAGTAGGTCTCACTTTTACAGAATATCAAGTATATCTGCAAGAGGGTAGTACAGGTGCCAGTACCGTAAACCAAGTGTTTATGTCACAAAAGGGTAGGGCTGCCACCCAAGATGAGATAGACCACATATATGGTGTAAAATGCAAGATATTTGAGTCTTACGGCAGAGATTGGCCTATGGAGAATATGGATAAGGTGCTTGATTATCTGAAAGGTAAAGGATACACCATAGGCATTGTTACAGGCTCCGGTCAGAAAAGTCTGTTTAATAAGCTGAACCATTATTACCCCGATATATTTAAGACAGAATATATGGTTACAGCCTACGATGTTACTAAAGGCAAGCCAGACCCTGAACCTTATCTTAAAGGTTTGGAGAAATGTGGCGTTAATGCATCTGAGGCTATTGTTATAGAGAATGCCCCGATGGGAATCAGTGCGGCAAAGGCTGCTGGTATATACACCATAGCCATAAACACAGGAATCCTTGAAAGTGAGTGCCTTAAAGAGGCAGGTGCCGATTTGGTGTTTGACACAGTAGAGGATTTGCTAAAACACCTTAAAGCGTCATTTTGAGCGAAGCCTCCCGTCATTTTGAGCGAAGCGAAAAATCTATCCCTTCACGCTCCTGTTCAGATATTGTTCTATCCTATCCAGCCCTATCTTTATGTTCTCTATGGAGTTTGCGTAGGAGAAACGTACAAATCCCTCGCCACCTGTGCCAAAATCAATGCCTGGCGTAATGCCTACATGGGCATTTTCCAAGACATCAAAAGCAAACTTGTAGCAATCATTGGTGAACTTACGTGCATCGGCAAAAATATAGAATGCACCCTGTGGGTCTGTGGGTATCACAAATCCCATTTTACGCAGACGCTCAAGCATGTATATGCGGCGTTCATTATATGTGTTACGCATATTCTCCTGATAGTCAGACTTATCACGCAGGGCGGCAATGCCGGCACGTTGTGCGGTTGAAGGAGCGCATATAAGCAGGTTCTGCCCCAATTTCTGTATTGACGGCATATATTTCTGCGGTGCAATCATGTAGCCTAAACGCAGACCTGTCATAGCAAACCGCTTGCTGAATCCGTTAAGCACAAATGCATTGTCTGTATATTCCAAAATGCTGTGAGCCTTGCCCTCATAAACCAGACCGTGATAAATCTCATCAGAGACTATGGGAACTCCTAATTTGGCAACCTCACTGTAAAAATCGGGGTTAAGAAGCGTTCCGGTGGGGTTCATCGGGGAATTTATGAAAATAGCGGCAGTTTTATTTGTAATTTTATCCTTAATATCATTAACTTTGTACTGAAATCCGTTATCAGCCGTCAGAGGCACATAAACAGGATTGCCATGAGCGGCAAGCACAAAATTTGCGTAGCATGCGTAACCAGGGTTGGAGAGTAT
>JAKSNX010000170.1 GCA_024405815.1 Paludibacteraceae bacterium
GTGGCGGAGATAAACAGTATGCAGAACCGTGGGCACTGCTACTTGGAATTAGTGGAGAAATCAGATGTTACGGACACTATTGTAGCCAAAGCCACTGCCATTATTTGGCATAATGTATATGCAGGCTTGGCGGCAAAATTTGCAACCGCTACAGCCACTCCGTTACGTACAGGAATCTGTGTGCTTGTAAGGGTGCGTCCCACGTTTCACCCACTTTATGGTTACTCGCTGAATATAACAGACATAGACCCTTCTTACACTGCCGGCGATGTGGCAATGAGGCGGGCTGCTGTAATAAGCAAACTTAAAAGTGAGGGCGTTTTTAACTGTAACAGGGAGTTGCATGTTCCCACTGTGATAAAAAGGGTGGCGGTTATATCATCATCGGGTGCGGCAGGGTACGGTGACTTTATAAACCAAATTACAAATAATCAGTATGGTTTTGCTTATAGTATAACGCTTTTTGAGGCTGTAATGCAAGGCGACAGTGCGGAGGAGTCCATAATAAACGCACTTGACAGTGTGGCGGAGCGTGCAGATGAGTTTGATGTGGTGACAATTATACGTGGTGGAGGTGCTGTGTCTGATTTAAGTTGCTATGATTCTTATAATTTAGCCTATCATATAACTCAGTTTCCACTGCCTGTAATTACTGGAATAGGGCATAACAGAGATGTTTCTGTGGCAGATGAGGTCAGTTGCCTTAACTTAAAGACCCCTACGGCAGTGGCGGCGTATATAGTGGAGTGCAGTGTGGTTGCTGCTGAAAGACTTAATGTACTGGCAACCAATCTTGTAGAGTATGTAAAATGGTTGATAGAGAGCCATAAACATAGGCTTGATATGGCACAACAGTTGCTGGAACTGTCATCGCCGTTGCATATATTACAAAAAGGTTACACTATGACACTTAAAGACGGAGTGCCTGTTACAGCAACAGAGATAAAAAAAGGAGACAAAATCAGTACTGTATTTAAAGATGGAACTATAGCATCAACTGTAAATTGATGATGTATGATGTAT
>JAKSNX010000018.1 GCA_024405815.1 Paludibacteraceae bacterium
TTTCAGCTCCCTGATATTTATTTCTCCAAAGTGGAAAACGCTGGCGGCAAGAGCCGCGTCTGCCTGTCCAATAAGGAATGCATCTTTAAAATCTTCCATCTTGCCTGCACCGCCCGATGCTATTACAGGTATGCTCAGCTCATTGTGCAGACGTAATAACGCCTCGTTAGGGTAGCCCTGTTTTACACCATCGTGGCTCATACTTGTAAACAGAATTTCACCTGCACCACGTTCTTGTGCCTCACGAGCCCAATCAAACAGTTTTTTATCTGTAGGCTTGTGACCTCCGTTTATGTAGCATGTCCAATCTCCAGGGGCATCTTCCTTGCCATCTATGGCAACCACACATACTTGAGAGCCAAAATTCTTTGCTATATCTGTAATAAGTTGCGGATTACGTAGTGCGGCAGAGTTTATTGAAACCTTGTCTGCACCTGCGTTAAGCAGTTTATCCACATCAGATAGCTCATTTATACCACCGCCTACGGTAAACGGAATGCTTACATTTGCAGCCACACGCTTAACTACATCTACAAAGGTTTTTCTGCCCTCGTACGATGCTGTAATGTCAAGAAACACAAGCTCATCTGCTCCTGCCTCACTATACTGCTTTCCCATCTCTACAGGGTCTCCTGCATCGCGGAAATTTACAAAATTAACACCCTTGACGGTTTTTCCGTCTTTTACGTCCAAACATGGAATAATACGCTTCGCTAACATAATTCCTTAACTTTTATCTTCCCTTCATATATCGCTTTGCCAAAAATCACTGCAGGAACGCCAGCACGGTCAAGTGCCTTTATGTCTGCCATTGAGCTTACACCGCCACTTGCAATAAGGTGCAGGGTGGGGTGCTTTGCCAAAATATCCTTGTAAAGCTCCATAGAAGGGCCTTTTAACATGCCATCTTTTGCTATATCGGTGCAAATAACCTTACTTACACCTTTATAAATATAGTCTTTCAAAAAATCAAATAAATCAACCTCTGTATTCTCTATCCAACCCGATACCGCAATTTTTCTCTCCTTAACATCGGCGCCTAAAATAATTTTATCGCTGCCATAGCGTTTTAGCCAACCCTCAAAAACATCGGGGTTCTTAACTGCGATACTGCCACCTGTAATCATAGAGGCTCCGCTTTCAAATGCTATACGCAAGTCATCATCTGTTTTAAGACCGCCGCCAAAATCAATAGTAAGATTAGTGGCAGAGGCTATACTCTCAAGAGCCTTGTAATTTACAATGTGAGACGCTTTGGCACCGTCCAAATCAACTACGTGCAGACGCTTAATCCCCACATCTTCAAAGCGTTTAGCCATATCGGCAGGGTTTTCTCCGTACACCTTTTTAGTGTTGTAATCACCCTGTGAAAGCCTTACGCATTTTCCGTCAATAATATCTATGGCAGGAATAAGCTCAATCATAAACTACAAAGTTAAGAAATTTTTTAGAATTTTACTGCCTATTTCACCGCTTTTTTCGGGGTGGAACTGTGTGGCGTAAAAATTATCCTTGTTAAGCGATGCACTAAAAGTATCTATATAGTCTGTCTGTGCTATTGTACCGGCACATAAAGGCACATAATAACTATGCACAAAATATACAAACTTGTTATCCTCAATTCCTCTCATCAAACCCGATTTAAGACCATATATCTGATTCCAACCCATGTGCGGAATTTTCTCCCTCTCTTTAGGCTCAAATTTTTTAACATCAATATCAAATATGCCAAGACAGTCTGCATTACCCTCATCAGAGTGGCGGCACATAAGCTGCATTCCAAGGCAAATTCCAAGTACAGGTTGCTTTAAACTCTTTATGGTGGCATCAAGTCCGCTTTTACGCAGATAATCCATAGTGGTGGAAGCCTCGCCTACGCCAGGAAATATAACCTTATCTGCCTTGGTAATCAGTTCTTTATCATCTGTCACCAATGGCTCTATCCCCTCACGGCGTAGTGCATGCACCACACTGTAAATGTTTCCTGCGTTATATTTTATCACAACAACCATCATACATCATACATCATACATCACCCGAATACTATCGTCTTATTTTTGTAAACCAAAATTTTCCGTTCTATGTGTTTCTCAACTGCACGTGAGAGTACCACCTTTTCAAGGTCTTGCCCCTTGCTTATAAGGTTCTCTATTGAGTCTTTATGAGATATGCGGGCTACGTCTTGTTTTATAATAGGTCCTGCGTCAAGCTCTTCTGTTACATAGTGGCTTGTAGCCCCAATGATTTTAACACCTCTCTCAAATGCCGCATGATAAGGCTTGGCACCTACAAACGCAGGTAGGAAAGAGTGGTGTATGTTAATTATTTTATTAGGGTAACGCTTAATCATATCGGGTGATATAATTTGCATATAACGTGCAAGTACACAAAATGTTATACCATTATCTGTTAATAATTGCATCTCTTTTGCCTCCATCTCAGCCTTGTTATCCTTGGTTATTGGGAAACAATAGAAAGGAATGCCAAATTTCTTGGCTATATGCTCCAAATCGGGGTGATTGCTTATAACAAGAGGAATCTCCACATTCCAATCGCCAGCCTCATAGTGTGCCAAAAGGTCGTACATACAGTGGGCGGATTTAGATACAAACAGAGCCATTCTTGGTTTTTGGGAATGGAAATAGATTTGAAAATCCATACTGTATTTTTGGGCTATAAGGGTGGAGAAATACTCTATAATCTTATCTCTTGGAATTAAAAAGCCCTCCAATTCCCACTCAATTCGCATAAAAAACACCTTTTGAACGGTATCTGTATGCTGGTCAAGGTAGATAATGTTACCCTTGTTTACATTTATAAACTCTGTAACTGTGGCTATAATACCTTGTTTATCAGGGCAATGCAGTAGCAGTACAGCAGTATCTTTACTTTGTTTTATCATAACATTAAGGTAGGTTCTATTTTAAACTTCTCAAAAAACAAACTGCAAAATTACTAAAAAAATCATTAAATATTGCATATTTACCTAAATAGCATAAAAATTACGCTGTAGATAATTGTAGATAATAAAAAAGTTCATATATTTGTAGTTTGAAATACATACGGCGTTTACAAACGCTTTGATAAAGACATATCGGAATCTTGCAAATCTCATAGTCGCCTTTACAAAGCAACGGTAGATGACTGTTGATATGATTGTGCATACACTCATAATGGGTGTAGTGTATTCATATTGGCGTGGTCTCTGGCGTTGTCTGTTCGGCGGCAAGGGCATGCAAGAGCCTCGATATGTGGAACTGACAATAAGTCAGATTCCACGTTTGTTTTTTATGCCTATAGTGTATCAATAAAGAACCTGTTTGTATGCCTTATTGATTAACTATGAAGGAATTTGACTACATCTCAGAGTATGCCTTAGACCCTGAGAGAGCAACCGCAAAACTCTATGACCTATACCGCTATAGGTTTATCAGCTATATACAGCACCAATTCAGCACCCTTACAGCAGAAGATGTGGAAGATATCTACAATGAGTCCATTCTTGTAGTATGGGAGAATGTGGGGCGTGGCAAGTTGACATCGGGTAATATAAGGTCATCAATACTTACATATATAATAGGTGTAGGCTCTCTAAAGGCAAAACACTTACTAAGCGAGCGTAAGGATACGCAGTTTGTAGAACTTAAAGATACAGATTATGAGTTTGGTGCAGAGTTGGTGGATTATGGAGAGAGCCCTGTACGCCAGGCTGTAAGAGAGATTTTAGAGAAACTTGATACCCGATGCCGCAATCTGCTTGACCTATTCTACACTTTTGGTTATGAGATGGCAACTATCGCCGCTAAACTTGGAATGCCTAATGCAGATACCGCCAAGGCACAGAAATACAAGTGTATGAAACGTTTTGAGGAGTTGTATAACAGCACATCGATGTAAAAAATTTTAATAACACATTTACTTTTTTATAAAAACAAGGCATTAAGAGGCAGAATGACAAACTTAGAAGAAGAAATAATGTGGGAACTTAAATCGCAGGCAATGTTAAAGCGACTTAAAAGCAGGGTGCAGAGGCGTAAACGCATACGCACGTTTTGGATAGGCGTTTCATCGCTGGCTGCATGTTTGGCATTTATCTGCGTGTTCAGCTGGAACAGTGAGAAAAACAGAATGTACAATATAAGTAGCATAGCAATAGAAAATCTGGAGGTGGAGACCGTGCGTGGCGATGTGGATTTAATGAGAATAAACCTTTACAGGTCAATGCTTAAACAAGATGGTGAAACATTGAACCAAGTAAATGACTCACTTAGCAATTTTATAGATGAACTTAGCCACCGTACCTATTCTGACGATTTGGTAGGCTACTATTTTAGAGAGGTGGACACTGAACACATAGAAGATGCAGAGTATATGCAGGCATTATGTGCCATGAGGCGAGGCGATGTTTGGAAAGCACGTGATATGCTTCGTAAAATTAAGAATGGTGGTGGTATGTATGCCGCCGATGCAGACCGTCTGCTAAGAATGAGAGAGAAAACCAACTAAATATAAATAAAAAGTTTGAAAGGGGGAAGCCGAAAACCCTATTGAGCAATCAATAAACAGAGTAGGCATAATTTTAAATTTTACACAATTATGAAAAAAGTTATGTTTTTGAGTTTGGCGTTGTTGACGTGTATGTTATGCTCAGCCAAGAAACCTGTTAAGAAACAGGTACAGGAGAAAACCGCACAGGAGGAACTATTGGATAGTTTGAAACTGGCAGCGGAAATTAAGCGAATGCAGGCTGAAATGGAATTGGAAGATATGAAATATAGAGCACAAAAGGAGGAATTAGATAGAATGTATAGACCCCAAGAAAAATTTTTAAATGATGTTCAAGAAATGGAACTTCCATGTATGTCAGAGTCAAATGATACGCCAGAATATTATGGTGGGTTTGGTGAAGGGAAAGGAGTATCTACTAATGAGGCAGTTATGAAAGCACAGATGTCGGCTATTCAAGACTTGCAGAAAAAAAGTGGAAAGGAAGATATTAAAGATGCTGAAATAGTATGTAAAAACATAATGATTGATAAGTTCGGACATTATAATTGCTATATGGCAGCACGTATCCATAAAAATGATATAACAGAACAGAAATAATCTAATAAAGGAGTAAGCCGAAACGCCAAAAATGAGTAGGCAATATTAACAATTTTAAATTTTATACAATTATGAAAAAAGTTTTGATTTTCGCATTAGCGATGTTAGCATGCACATCATGTGCAGCAAAAAAGAAAGTTGTTCAACCAGAAAAGTCGGCAACTCAAATTGAAATCGAAAGATTAAAAGAAGAGAAAGAGTTACGAGATCTGAAAGATCAAATGCGTCGTGATAGTATTCAAAAAGCACACGAGGCGGAATTAGAGGCGTTGAACCATCAACATGAAATGGATAAACTTGGCTCTAAATATGGAATGGAGGCTACATTGGAGGCTGGAGTCAAGTTACGTATTACACCATGTATGGATGAGTTTATTCAGCTAAACAAGGATCCGGAACAAATGGCAGCTCAAGGAATTTCAACGGCACAAGAGCGTCAAGAATATGCTGAATTAAGGTCAAATGAGGTTGCTCTTAATGATATTAAGACTCGTTTCTTAGGTGTAATCAAAAATGGTACAGAGTATTACTCTAAGCAATCAGAGACTTATGGTGGAGGTCATCCGTCTGAGGCACAACTTGAAAATTTGGCAATAGCCGCTGGAGAAAAGGCTATTAACAAATTGTTTATAGTAGGGTGTCGTCAGTTTGCACAGGATAAGTATTCTAAATGGATTTGTTATGAGGCTCTGTATGTGCCAATACCTAAGGTGCTTGATGCTATAATGGAAGAAGTTAAGAATTTGGATATAGATAAAGAGATGTATCGCAAACGCCTTGAGGCAGAGTTGGCAAATAATGCCGCCAAGGAAAATGCCGCTTTGGAACTTCAAAGGCAGCAAGCGGAATAATAATAGTGTATTATTGTCTGGTGGATTTTATCTACCAGACAATTAATAGAATGTCTATATGAGAAAGTTATTGCTATTCATTGCTCTTTTTATGTTGCCTGCAACGTGTATTGTTGCAGATAGTTCATATTATCCCAAGTGGATGTCTCATCTACCAGAGTCCAATCCAGACAAAAACTATTACTATAGGGTGACTATGGGAGAGGGTAAAACATACGATAAAGCCTATGCAAAAGCTTTTGCAAAGGCAATTCTTGAATCCAAGTGGAAACTTGGAGTAGAGGTAAAATCAACGGATGATGTATCGACATTGGAAAATGAAATAACAAAGAATATTTCCGTTAATGAGCAATATATGAACATACCACTTAATAAGGTGTGCGATTACTGGGAAGAGTTATATGTTCCAAGCAAAATTGTAAGGGTATATGTACTTTGGCAGGTTGCTGTTGTATGCAATATTGATCCAAAGTTTGACGATTTTTTAGATTGTAAATAACCAAGTAAAAGAACACATATATGAGAAAAATTATTTTTTTATGTTTGATGATGACAATTTGTTGTACTGTTAGTGCACAAATGAAGCAAAGGAAGAGACTAATTCCTAATTGGTACTTTGATTTGCCAAAGTCCACTTTTACAGATATGCATTTTGACCGGTCAAGAGCCTTTGGAATCACAAGGGAGGAAGCGTTACAAAAGGCTTATACACAAGCTTTTGACAAAGAAAGTAGTAGGTTGGGTAAAAAATTGGATATGAAGGATGTTACTAAAGCTGTAAAAGAAGGTACATCTGTTCAAGCGGTTAGTCTGCAGTATGCGTTGCCAATCAAATTTTTTGACCCTCCATATTTTAAAGGAGAGGTGACAAGTGGATGGGAGTGTACTGTCCTATATCAGGTGGCACGAGATTGTAATGTTGATATTGCTCATTTTGACAATTATAATACTAATCAATTTGATATATGGAAGGCAATACAAGATTCCATTGATAAGGTGAAAAAGGATGAGTTGAAAGAATCAAACGTAAGAGCCATTGCCGCATCTACATTTATTCCCGGTGTGGGGCAGATGCTAAAAGGACAATATGGTGCCGGATGCGGTTTTCTATTAGGTGAGTTAGCACTATTTGGAGGAGGAACGGCATGCTACTTTATAGCAGATAAGCAAAATAATACTATACAACAAATAGGTGTATCGTATGAAGATTTTAAGAATGCAAGGGATACTAAAAAAATTTGTAATGTAGCAATGTGGTGCTGTTTTGGTGCTGGTGCGGCATTACATATTGCAAATATGTGCCATGCCTATTTGTGTGAGGACAAAAAATTAGCAAAGGTGATTCAGGCTTTTGAACCAGTGATTATTCCAACAAATGAGTATTCAAAACCATCTTATGCTGTGGGCTTAAGTTTTCATTATAATTTTTAATAGACTTTTGATATGAAAAAATATTTATCTTTATTTGCTTGTATTCTTATATCGTTTGCCTTGTTTTTAACAGGTTGTCAAAAAGAGAATGATATTGTACGCTATTTTGGTCAGGTTGTCTATAAAGGCACAACAAATCCATTGGCAGACTTGGATGTAAAATTGACTGATGGTAGTAATATAAGTGTAAGCACAAAGACCGATGTGGGCGGATGTTTTTCTTTCCGTGTGAATGTTATGAACATTGATGGTGCTTATTATGTGCTTGTTGGAAATGATAAAGTTGGACAAAAAAAAGTACAACTGCCAGGATATGGACGTCCTGAATTTGATATGGGAATTATTGAGTTGCAAGGACCGTCAGTTCCTGTTGTACAAATGGACACAATACTTTCTGTTGGTGTAACATCTGCAACATTTCAAGGAACAGTAGAGTCTGATGGCATGAGAGAAGTAACAGAACGGGGATTCTGTTATGCCAAAACTGATTATCCGACTATTGAGAACCAACATATAACAAGTGGTAAGGGACTAGGTACTTTTATAGCATCTGCATTAGATTTGGAGATTAACACTACGTATTATGTATGTGCGTATGCCACTAATGAAATGGGTACAGCGTATAGCAAGTCAATAAAATTCACAACATCTGATGGAAAACCTTCAGTTGAGACTACAGACCCAGGTGAAAATATCACTGAAACATCTATTGGAGCAGGAGGTAATGTAGTTGATGATTTTGGGTATCCTGTAACGGCAAGAGGTGTGGTATATAGTACATTGCCTTATCCTGCTTTAGAGAATGCTTCTGTGGTTGAAAGTGGAAGTGGAAAAGGCTATTTTTCCGCTAATATAATAGATGTTACTCCTGCTTCTAATACATATTATATACGTGCATACGCAACTAATAGCAATGGAACGTCATACGGAGAACAAATTGCTATCGCACCAGAACGTTCTCAATATTTGACATTACCAGTGGTGGAGTATGGTGGGTATAGGTATCATGTGTATAAGGATATGGGGGCTATGGATTGGAATTCAGCAAAGCAATTATGTGATGATTTAACATTTGCAGGTTATGATGATTGGTTCTTACCAGACCAATATGAATTACGTGCAATAGGTGAAGCTGAAATAAGAGGATGGGTGACAACTATGTATGTTTCATATAGTCATTATGAAGAACGCTATTGGTCATCTTCTTGGGATGAACATTGGAATGATTATTATATTTATATATCGTCTGATACAGAAGGTACTGATGTCTTAGGAAAGTGGGGTGGTACACAATATGCTTCATCTAAGAATGTATTTCGTGTCCGTCCTGTCCGTAAAGATAAGATGCAGTAAGTATTGTAATGGATATAATTGTTAAATAATAGTATAAAAAGATGATGTATGAAAAAATTAATGATTATAGCACTAAATGTGTTTTTGTGCTTTACGTGTCTCTCTTGTGAGAAAAACAAGAGTGGTGACGTTAATAAGGGTGGAGGCTCAAGTGAAGAACAACAAAGTTCAGAGCCTAAGGAGTCCAAGGATTATGTAATTCTAAAGGATTTAAGACTTGTGGTTAAGGTGTTTGAAGATGGTGAAAGACTATCTTACGGTGATGCCGAAAGTAAGTGTAACCAACTG
The DNA here is from genome assembly GCA_024405815.1 of Paludibacteraceae bacterium. GTDB lineage: Bacteria > Bacteroidota > Bacteroidia > Bacteroidales > Paludibacteraceae > Enterocola. The sequence goes on from JAKSNX010000018.1 coordinate 9,030, forward strand.
TCATTAGGAGACTATGATGATTGGCGTTTGCCTACCATTAGTGAACTTATGAATATCAATGCATACACCACACTGTTAAAGGGTCAAACCCAATGGTGGAGTTGTAGTCCTTATTACTATGATTCAGAAACATATCATTACTGTTTGGATAAGGGTAATGCAGTTGTGTCTGTTGATGGTAATATGTGGTGGGTTGTGGCAGTCAGAGCATATTAAACTTAAAATACAAACACTATGAAAAAATCAGTTTTTATTATTTTGTGTGGTGTGTTGCCAATGTTAATGATGGCACAAAAAACCACAGTTACAGATTGCCAAGGTAATCTTTACCTTGTAGTTAAAATCGGCAGTCAGTATTGGATGGCGGAGAACCTGCAATGCACCAAGTATGACACACAGAGTGAGCGTGCCGGGGCAGTGCTTTCAACATCAAGTAAGCAAACAGATGCTCCATATTACCTTGCTGCAAGGTATGCAAATACAGAATACAGTGCAAACTTAACCGATGAGCAACGGAAACGTTTGGGTGTACTGTACAATTGGGCGGCAGCTATGGGTTACTCAGAGTCTCAGGCTGTGAGTCAAACTGGTGATTATAATGGTAAACGGCAGGGCATCTGCCCTAACGGGTGGCATCTACCAAGCAGGACGGAGTGGAACACGCTTGAAAAGTATTGTGGAGGGAAAGTTGAAGCAGGAACAAAACTGAAGTCAAGGCGTGGTTGGTATGAAAGTGGCAATGGTACAGATGACTATGGCTTTTGTGGATTGCCGGCTGGCAATGCTTACGGGAATTATGTTAGTAGTGTTGGCAGTTGGGTTGATTTCTGGACTTCAGGTGCTGGCAGTGATGGTGCTTATAGCCGCGAATTGGGCTGTTATGAGTCATACTTTGGAGAACGTTATAATGGTAAGGATGCTGCAGTGAGTGTGCGTTGTATCAAGGATTGATAATGATATTAAATACAGGTACTATGAAAAAATCAGTTTTTATTATTTTATGTAGTGCGTTGCCAATGTTAATGATGGCACAGAATACCACAGTTAAGGATTGTCAGGGACATGTGTATCCCGTGGTTAAAATTGGTAACCAATATTGGATGGCGGAGAACCTGCAATGCACCAAGTATGACACGCAAAGCGAGCGTGCTGGGGCTAGTGTGTTCACTTATACAGATGATTTAAGTAGGTATTCTCCCTATTATGCAGATGGGCGGAATTACGTTGGAGAAACCACCAAAAATTTGACGGCTGAAAACAAAAAGAAATTGGGGTTGTTGTATAACTGGGCTGCCGCTATGGGTTATAATGAGAAGCAACTCTTTAATGGTTCTGCTGGAGATAGTGAAAGACGACAAGGTATATGCCCTAATGGTTGGCATTTGCCAAGTTATAATGAGTTTATGGACTTAATAGATTTTTGTGATGGGCAAACTATTGCAAGTGTTAGGATGAGAACTTCTTATGGTTGGTATAAAGACACGTTTCAGGGTAAAAATTATGTGAACGGTGTGAATGGTTATGGGTTTTCTGCTCTTCCTGCAGGTGACGCAGGAGGTAAAAAAATTTATGATGTAGGTACCACGTGTGCTTTTTGGACATCTACTCCTCTCTCTAATCATCATGAGGCTTATGGAGTATTATTGTACTGTAATTCAGCGGAAGTTACTTTTAGTGATGCTGAGATGATTACAGCGGTGAGTGTGCGTTGTATCAAGGATTGATAATAACATAAAATACAAACACTATGAAAAAATCAGTTTTTATTATTTTATGTAGTGCGTTGCCAATGTTAATGATGGCACAGAATACCACAGTTAAGGATTGTCAGGGACATGTGTATCCCGTGGTTAAAATTGGTAACCAATATTGGATGGCGGAGAACCTGCAATGCACCAAGTATGATACGCAAAGTGAAATGGCAGGCAAAACAATAATTGAAATTGATGATGAAACTGATGACCCATATTATATTGATTGCAGGAATGTGGAAACAGATTATAGTGATAATCTTACTAATGCTCAAAGGGGTAAATTAGGGCTGGTATATAATTGGAATGCGGTAATGGGTTATACAGGCACTGCCGCATCAAAACAAACTGGTATGTATTCCGGCAAAAGGCAGGGTATATGCCCTAATGGTTGGCATGTTCCTAATAATTCAGAATGGAATACATTAGCAAATAATTGTGGAGGGGCATCTGTTGCAGGAACAAAATTGAAGTCTTCTACCGGGTGGTGTTATGGTGGTAATACAGGTACAAATGATTTTGGATTTTCAGCATTGCCCGCCGGTTATGCGGCGTGGGCTAATTTGGGTGGAGTAGGAAGCGGTTGCTTCTTTTGGTCTGCCGATGCTAAAGATACTGATATGGCGTATGTTTATGTGTTGCATTATAAAAGCACCAAATTGGGTGTGGATTACAATTACAAAAATGATGCACGCAGTGTACGTTGTCTTAGGGATTAAATCATTGCATATAATGCAATGATTATGTATGATGTATGAATGTATGATGTATGAGGGTCAAGGGACAAGGGTTAAGGGACAAGGGACTGTTCCTATCAGTTCGCTCAAAACGACGAGATGAGTGGTGGTCTTTGAAATTTTGGAATTATCGGGGTGGGTACGCAGATGGGGATTTGCGTATCTAACAAATAAGTGCTATCTTTGCACCATTGTGTCACTTAGTTGACAGCCACAATATTTGGTGACGCATAGATCATGACTAGCCTTACATGATTGAGAAGCGGAATCAGTACGGGTTCTGCTGTAGTAGTTGTGAATATGCGTATATGGACAAAAATCTTAAATTTTACGAAATCCGTGGGCATCGGGTTCTGTTAGACAGAGACCTGGCTGCGGTGTTTGGCGTAGAGACCAAACAATTAAAACGTGTAGTAAAAAGACATTCTGAACTTTTTACTGGTGATGAATTTGCTTTTGAATTAACAGGAGATGAGTGTTCAAGGTACCAAATTGGCACCTTGAACAGTGGCAGAGGAGGCAACCTAAAATACCTTCCTTTTGCCTTTGCAGAGGCGGGCGTTCAGGTGCTGAAAACACTTATGAAAAGCAGTGTGGATATTGACTTTTCTGAGGAGCCGCCACTGCCAGCGGTTTATGAAGAATCGTGGAATGATGGTGCTGTGGTGCTGTATCAGCCAGATGAGATGTTGAATTTGGAAGTGAGAGTTGATAGTGAAACGGTATGGCTTACGCAAGAACAGATTGCATTTCTTTTTGACAGTAGCAAGTCAAATATCAGTGAACATTTGAGCAATATTTATGAGAGTAACGAACTCTCAGAAAGGGCAACTGTTCGGAAATTCCGAACAGTTCAAATTGAAGGTGGAAGGTCAATCAGCCGAGGTATTAATTACTATAATCTTGATGCTATAATATCGGTTGGTTTTAGAGTAAATACTACTCGTGGTATCAAATTTCGTCAGTGGGCAAATGCTGTTATTAAGCAGCAAATATTATTACATTGCAACGCAGATTTTGAAATTAGGGCACTACATAGTGAGATGAATCATCGTTTGTCTGAACATGATGTAAGGTTACGTAATGTGGAGAAACAGTTGGATTGTTTTTCAAACAAATCTCTCCCGTCAGTGGAACGAATCTTTATGAGTGGAGAATTATATGATGCATACGCACTTATAACAGATATAATAGCTTCGGCACGTGAACGATTGGTGTTGATAGATAATTATATGGATTCAAGCGTGCTTAAAATGCTGACAAAACGCAAGGATAATGTTTCTACAACATTATATACCAGTGGCAGAAGTTATAACAATGATGAGTTTAGACTTGCGGTAGAAAAGTTTAAGACACAATACGGAACGGTAGATGTGGAGCAAATGAGTATGGTTCACGATAGATACTTGATAGCGGACTCTGACGTGTACTCATTAGGAGCATCATTTAAGGATGCAGGTAAAAAACTTTTTGGAATGTTCAGGATAGAGTTTACTCCAGATGAGGTGCTTGCAAAAATAAGGTTATCGTAAAGGTGTGGTGTTCTTTGAAATTTTGGAATTATCGGGGTGGGTACGCAGATGGGAATTTGCGTATCTAATAAATTTTTGCTAATTTTGCACCATTGTGTCACTTAGTTGACAGCCACAATATTTGGTGACGCATAGATCATGACTAGCCTTACATGATTGAGAAGCGGAATCAGTACGGGTTCTGCTGTAGTAGTTGTGAATATGCGTATATGGACAAAAATCTTAAATTTTACGAAATCCGTGGGCATCGGGTTCTGTTAGACAGAGACCTGGCTGCGGTGTTTGGTGTGGAGACCAAACGTATGAACGAGCAAGTCAAAAGGAACAGAGAGAAGTTCCCTTTAGATTCAGTATTTCAATTATCAAAAGAGGAGTGGAAAAGTATTGTCAATTCCTGTTCAAGGTCGCAAATTGCGACCTTGAACACAGGCAGAGGGAACAACTTAAAATACCTTCCTTTTGCCTTCACAGAGGCAGGCGTTCAGGTGTTGAAAACTCTTATTAAAAGCAGTGTGGATATTGACTTTTCTGATGAGCCGTCACTGCCTACTATTTATGAAAAATCGTGGAATGAGGGTGCTGTGGTGCTGTATCAGCCAGATGAGACATTGAACTTGGAGGTGAGAGTTGATAGTGAAACGGTGTGGCTTACGCAAGACCAAATTGCATTCCTTTTTGACAGTAGCAAGTCAAATATCAGTGAGCATTTGAGCAATATTTATGATTGTAACGAACTCTCAGAAAGGGCAACTGTTCGGAAATTCCGAACAGTTCAAATTGAGGGTGGTCGGTCAATCAGCCGAGATATAAATTACTATAATCTTGATGCAATAATATCGGTTGGTTTTAGGGTTAATACTACTCGTGGTATTAAATTCCGTCAGTGGGCAAATGCTGTCATTAAGCAGCAAATATTATTACATTGCAATGCAGATTTTGAAATTAGGGCACTGCATAGTGAAATGAATCATCGTTTGTCTGAACATGAGGTAAGATTGCGTAATGTAGAAAAACAGTTGGATTGTTTCTCAAATAAATCTCTCCCATCAGTAGAACGAATCTTTATGAGTGGGGAACTGTATGATGCGTACGCACTTATAACAGATATAATAGCTTCGGCACGTGAACGATTGGTGTTGATAGACAACTATATGGATTCAAGCGTGCTTAAGATGCTTACAAAACGCAATGCCGGTGTCTCTGTAACATTACATACCAGTGGCAGATGCTATAATAATGATGAGTTTAAACTTGCAGTGGAAAAGTTTAAGGCTCAATACGGAGCAGTGGATGTGGAACAAATGAGTATGGTTCACGATAGATATCTTATAGCGGACTCTGACGTGTATTCTTTAGGTGCATCGTTTAAGGATGCAGGTAAGAAACTGTTTGGAATGTTCAAGATAGAGTTCACCCCAGATGAGGTGCTTGCAAAAATAAGGTTGTCATAAGTGATACGTGTTAAAAATAATTTCCCGGTAATTCCAAGATTTCTATATGGAGTTACCGGTTTTTGTTTACTTTTTTATGATTTTGGGACATTAACAGGAAATAAATGGAACTTGCCTGAATTTTATGAGAAGGATATTTTCTATAATGCTTGGCGTATGGATTGTTTGTGGTGCTGTGAGTGCTGCAAACAAGGCTTTGGTTATAGGGATAGGGGAGTATCCTGCGGAGAATGGTTGGAATAGGATATCGGGTGATAAGGATGTGGAGTACGTTATTAAGACTTTGGAGGCAAACGGCTATTCCAAGTCTGATATGGTTACGCTTGTAAACGCTGAGGCTACTAAGAAGAATATAGTAAGTGCTTTTAATAATTTGATATTCACATGCCGTAAGGGTGATAATGTGTATGTTCACTATTCTGGTCACGGACAACTTGTTACAGACCTTAACGGCGATGAGCAGAGTGGCTACGATGAGGCGTGGGTTCCCTACGATGCCGCATTGGCGTATCAACCTGGTGCATACGAGGGTGAGAATCATTTGTTAGATGATGAAATAAACATAATGCTGCATAAACTAAGCAAAAAAATAGGTGCGGCGGGGAAACTTACTGTGGTGTCTGACGCTTGCCATAGCGGTGGCGTTACTTGCGATGTTAATGAGTATAACCAAGATGTAGCCACAGGAGACACTACTATATATAGGGGTGCAAACTCCATTTTTGTGATGCCACAGAATGGTTCTGAACATTTTAAGACTATGCAGAAGCCTGTATCGGAGTCTTGGGTGGCAATATCTGCATGTCAGTATTACCAAAGCAATAAGGAGTGCGTTAAGATACGTTGTGGCTCTCTTACGTATGCTTTATATTTGCTTAGAGACAGGCTCAGCAGTACAAGTGTTAACGCACTTGTGCCTAAACTAAAGGAGAATGTCTCTGTTATGGCTAACACCAAGCGTCAAGACCCGTGTGCTGACGCTCCTGAAAATCTAATGAACAAACCAATATTTTAACAATAATTATGAAAAAGTTTTTATTCGCAGTTTCAATTGCATCGGTTGTACTAGGGTCTGTAGTGGCTCAAATCTCATTTGATGACTATAAGAATCGGAAAGAGGCTGAGTTTGGAAATTTTAAGACTCAGAAACAAAAAGAGTTTGAAAGTTTCAGACAAAAGAAAAACGCTGAGTTTGCTGAGTTTCTACGTCAAAAATGGGAAAAATTTGATGCCAAGCCACAGGTAAAGCCCAAAGAGGAGAAGCCTGTGCCTCCTGTAATTTTTGAAGATGATAAGAAACCTGAACCTGCACCAACACCAACACCGGCACCAACACCACAGCCAACACCTAAGCCACAACCTGCTCCAGTTCCTGTACCTAATCCTATTCCAATAGATAATGATGTGGTTGTAATACCAAAACCAAAACCGCAACCAGAACCAATAGAACCTATTGTAATAGAAGATAAGAAGCCTGTTAACACAGAGTATATTGAGTTTTATGGCACTAAAATAGCAGTTGATTTTCCGAAAGACGATGGTTTCCGATTAAAAGGGGTTAAGGATAATGATTTTGCAGATGGTTGGGCATATCTTATGGACGATAAATATGATGTTTGCATTAAATCTGCGTTAGACACACGTAGTAAGTTGCAGTTATGTGATTATGCTTATTTAAGTATGATTAAGGCTATAACCAAGAAACATTATGGTAACACTAACGAGGCTACGTTTATGATGGGTTATCTGCTTGTTCAATCGGGTTATAAAATCAGATTAGGACACTCTGCCACTAAACTGTATGTACTTTATGCAAGTGATTATAATGTATTTAACACACCATTCTATACGTTAGACGGTGTAAGGTTTTATCCTATAGATTGTAATGAGAAGTCTCTTAATATAAGTTCGGCATCGTTTGAAGGTGAGTCATTGCTTTCATTACAGATATTCAAGGAGCAAAAATTAGCAATGAATCAGACCCCTATAAGAAATTTAAAATCGTCATACGGTGTACAGACCTCTGTTTGTGTAAACAAGAATGTAATAGATTTTTACAATGATTATCCACAAAGTTATATAAATAATGATGCTACCACAACTTGGATTGCATACGCAAACACTCCGTTAGAATCTTCGGTTAAGGATAAATTATATCCTGCTTTAAAGAGTGCAATAAACGGAAAATCTAACAGAGATGCCGTTAATAAGTTACTTAATTTTGTGCAGACCGCTTTTGTATATGAGTATGACGATAAGGTGTGGGGGTATGATAGGGCGTTTTTTGCTACAGAAACATTATATTATCCATATTGTGACTGTGAAGACCGTTCCATCCTGTTCTCACGTTTGGTAAGGGATTTAATAGGGTTGGATGTGGTCTTGCTTTATTATCCTGGTCACTTGGCTACCGCTGTAAATATTCCTGAATTGCAGACAGGAGATTATCTTACGGTAAATGGCAAGCGTTACACGGTATGTGACCCTACGTATATAAATGCCCCTGTAGGGCGTACAATGCCTGGTATGGATAACAAGGTTGCAAAAGTGATTATGCTATCCAAATAGTGTCTATTCAGTAAAATAGACTCTCTTTACACGCTTGGAGATGCTGGTAAGGATTTCGTAGGGGATAGTGCCTGTCTTGGCGGCAAGTTCAGAGATTGTAAGGTCATTGTTGAATATAATAACCTCATCGCCCTCTTTTACGCCATCAATGTCTGTAATGTCTATCATACAAACGTCCATACAGATATTGCCAATGAATGGGGCACGCTTGCCTTTTACAAGGGCGTAGCCGTTTCCACGTCCAAAGGCACGGTTCAGTCCATCTGCGTACCCTATAGGAATGGCTGCAATGCGTGATTGGCGGTTAAGTACGCCACGGCGGTTGTAGCCTACGGTCTCATCGGCTGGAATATCCTTTATTTGCAGGATTATTGTTTTAAGTGTGGCAACATTCTGTATGTCAGACTTCTCATTAAGTCCCACTCCGTACAGTCCTATGCCCATTCTTACCATCTCAAACTGATAGTTGCTTAATCTTTGTACTCCCGATGTGTTAAGTATATGCCTGATTATGTTTGGGTTAAGATTTTGCTTTAAATAGTCTGTGGAGCGTGCGAATATATTTATTTGTGATGTTGTAAATGTATCTTCGCAAGGGTCTTCGGCAGCGGCAAGGTGTGAGAATGCCGATACTGCTTTAACTCCTGTAGCCGCCTTTAGTTTCTCTACAAGCAGTGGCATATCGCTCTCAAGAAAGCCAAGACGGTGCATGCCTGTATCTATCTTAATGTGTATAGGGTGGGCTTTTATACCCGATGAAGCGGTGTATTCAGCAAACTTGTCAAGCATTCTGAAACTGTAAATCTCAGGTTCTAAGTTGTATTTTATCAGCAGGTCAAAAGTGCCTGGCTCAGGGTCCATTACAATAATGTTTGTGTTTATGCCTGCATTCCTAAGCTCCACACCCTCATCTGCCACTGCCACACCAAAATAGTCACAGTGGTGGTGGCTTAGCGTTTGTGCAACCTGCAACGCTCCACAGCCGTAAGCATCTGCCTTTATCATTGCCATAGCCTTGGTATCGGGTTTTATATATGAGCGTAACTTCTTGAAATTGTGGATTAAAGCAGTAAGGTTCACCTCCATTACCGTTTGGTGGCGTTTCTGCTCCAAATGTTTGGATATTTGTTCAAATTGGAACTTACGGGCACCTTTAATAAGTATTATTTCATTGGCAAAGGTTACATCGGCGTTAAGAAAATCATCTGTGGTGTCAAAAAACAGAGTATCTTTAGGGAACAGACCCTTATGCTTGGAAATCTCTGTACCAATGGCAATTATTCTGTTAATGTGTTTCTGCTTAATCTGCGATGCCACATTGCTGTAAAGGGTATCTCCGTCCATATCGCTGCCAGCCACATCTGATATTATGGCACTCTTTTTCTCAAATTTAAGTTTGGAGAAAGCGTCCATAAAATTAAGAGCCTCACTAAGTGAACTTAAATCGTTGCTATAGGCATCATCTATAAGCTGGCAACCGTTTGTACCCGATTTTACCTCAAGCCTCATCTCTACAGGCTCCAGATTGTCAAGTTTAATGTTCTTACCTAAGTAGATACCGCATACAAGGCACTGTATGGCGTTCTGCAGTGATATATCGTCAGTAAAGTTTACATTGCATTTACCCTCTGCACCTTTACACAGATATGTGAGGTGGGTTATACCATCAGATTTCTGCACTTTTGTAATGTTAACGGTGGCAGAAGTGTCGTTAAATCCCCAATTTATAAGGTTTATTGTAGGGTTTATCTTTTTTATGGCACTGCTTACCTTTTTGTTGCTCTTAAAAATCAGCACTTCAGAATCTTTGAAAAGCAAAAGTTTCTCATTAAGTTTCTCATCGTTAGAGGCAAAGCCTTCACTGTGGGCTGCCCCGATATTGGTCAGTATGCCTATGGTGGGCTTTATAATCTCTTGCAGATTACTCATTTCCCCTTTTTCTGATATTCCAGCCTCAAATATGCCAAGGGTGGTATAGTCTTCAAGTTCCCATACTGACAGGGGAACGCCTATCTGAGAGTTGTAGCTTTTAGGAGAGCGTGTTATGCGGAACGCATTGCCCAATGCGGCATACAGCCACTCTTTTACTATTGTTTTTCCATTGCTTCCTGTTATGCCTATAACGGGAATGTTGAATTTATCCCGATGAAATGCCGCTATCTTTTGCAATGCCTTTACAGGGTTGCTTACTATATAAAAGTTGGCATCTTTTAGTGCCTTGAACTCATCTGTAAAACTGCTTGTCACAAAATTCCTTACACCGGCGTTGTAGGCTTGGTTTACAAACTTATGTCCGTCAGCCGTTGGTGTGGTTATTGCAAAAAACAAAGTCTCTGCAGGGTAGAGAATTGTTCTGGTGTCGGTGCTAAGATAGGATATATTAGCATCCTGTGCTGTGATTACAGAATTGCAACTCAGAATTTCCTTAATGTTATTTGGAGTGTATATCATAATAGTTCGCAATGTTGAATTTATATATGTACGCCTCCTAGGGTACATATATAAATTCTATACGTTTGTTATTCCTTTTGTATTACAAAATTAGTGAATAATTTTCAGTTGACAAAATAAATGACTATATTTGCGTTTATAAATCGTAATAATATGACTATGAAAAAAGTTTTTTTGTTTGTGCTGATATGCACAGTGACTTTTACATCGGGATGTAACAATAATAACTCTGCACCCGAAAGTGATGCCGATTTAGTGGTTTATGGTAAAATATATCAAGCCAATGTAACGCCTGGTGGCGGACCTGACCAAATAAGCACTATAGCAGACGCTATGGTAATTAAAGACGGCAGGTATATCTATGTAGGTACAGCCGATAGTGCCAAGACATTTGAGACAGAAAAATCCCAAATTATAGACTGCAAAGATAAGGGTATTATAGTGCCTGGTATGACAGAGGGCCACGGTCACTATATTTTAGGCAATATACAGCACGCAATGGGTACACTTGCATTTGGTGATGTTGCGAAATACGAGCAGATTCTTGAAATATTGGATAAACATTGTGCGGAGATGGAGAATGGTTCAAAGCCTAAAAGAAACGTTTTTGGATTCGGGTTCAATTATCCTACAATAAAAATCAAAGGATTTGATGTGGAGCATAATATTGCCGCCGATTTTGACAATATAGCACATAAACACGGATTGGATGATTTGCTTATATTCATTTCTGACGGTGATGGACATCGTTGTTTTGTCAATTCAAACTGTATGCGCAGGGCAGGCATCCTAAATGAAGACGGAACCATAAAGGAAGGCGCTGATATTGTTCAGGGTGGGGAAATATTTACATTCATAAAGGATGGAAAGAAATATCCTACGGGTCAGTTTACTGAACAAGCCAATTCTCTTATAAGAATGTTGGGTATGGACTTCTCAGAGATGTTGACTCCAGCCGTGCTGACAGAAGGATTTGAGGGTATGCAACGTATGTTGCTTTCTAACGGTTATACAAATACCGTTTGCGGTTTGACAAATTATTTTGACCCAAAGTCAGTATATGATGTTTTAAGAAACAACGATGAGGCTGGCAATCTCTTTGTTAATGTATTGGCGACATACAATATAGAGACTTGGATGGACTATAATAAGGAGATACAGAATGCCATTGATATTAAAAACACACAGGCAAGCAAGCATGTGCATCCAACTACAGTCAAGCTTTTTATGGACGGTGTTACAGAAACAGGAACAGGTCTTATTTTTGAAAACTACAACGATGAAAAAGGAAACCCAACAGATGATTGTGGAATTCAGATATGGCCGGAAGATGTATTGTGTAATATTGTAAGTATGGCAAATAATAACGGAATGCCTGTTCATACCCACACGTTTGGTGATAAGGCTGTGAATCTTGTTTTAAGGGCGTACAGCACTTGTGGTAAGAAGGAGGTGCGTAACAGTATTGTTCATGCCAGAAACATTAAAGATGAGGATTATGCAGTGATTGCAAATAACAATGTGGTTGTAACAGAGGCTGTAACGCTTCATTTGGGACCTGCAAAATGGGTGGAGAAGAAGTATGGCAAATCGGTTCCTATTCTGCCTGATTATTATGCCCAACATGCTTATCCCATAAAGTCCTTAATGCAAAAAGGCATTGTCGCCACTTCCTCTACTGACTATCCTGCCACATCGGGTTGCCCTGTACATCCATTTAAAATTATGGAAACTGCCGTTACAGGGTATCTGAGAGATTTGGGTGAATGGGGAGAACCATTCTGGACTGATGAGTGTGTGACGCCGGAGCAAATGCTTCAGATGCTTACAATAAACGGAGCGTACCAATTAGGATTGGAAGCGGAGCGTGGCAGTATAGAGGAGGGTAAATACGCAGACTTTGTGATTGTTGACAAAGATGTTCTTACTTGCCCTCATAATGAGATAGGTGACGCAAACATTATTGCCACATACTTTGAAGGGAAGAAGGTTAGTGAGTAGTGGACAGTTGAAAGTTGACTGCGTTAGCAGACTTAAAGTAAAGTTAAAATAGATTAATAACCTATGAATAGGTCTAATCCCATAGTTAGCATAATCATAAGTATTGTAATACCTGCAATAATACTGTCAAAATTCTCTGATGCGGCACATCTTGGAGTGCTGCCAGGTTTTCTAATTGCATTGGCATTTCCTATTGGACAGAGCCTATATGAGCTTATAGTTCAAAAGAAAGTGGGTTTTATTGCTATTGTGGGTTTGGTCAGCATTTTTTGCACGGGTATCATTGGAGTATTGGAACTGCCTACTGAATGGCTTGCATATAAAGAGGCTGCTGTACCTTTGCTGATAGGTGCGGCAGTTGTAATATCGCTGAAAACACCTTACCCGTTAATCAAAAAGTTGTTCTATAACAAGGAGTTAATGGATGTTGAGAGAATTGATGAAAAACTTAAGGAGAACGGCTCTGAAGAGAAGTTTGAAAAGGTGTTACGCAATTCTACATATATGGTAGGGGCATCATTTCTACTATCGGCAGTACTTAATTTTACTCTAACCAAAATTATTGTAACAAGCCCTGCCGGTACTGAGGCTTTCAATCAGGAACTTGGCAAACTTACTGCTCTAAGTTACCCTGTAATTGCTTTACCTTCCACTATTGTTATGGTAATAGCCCTATGGTATTTGTTCAAGCAAATGACAAAACTAACAGGGCTACCATTTGAAGAATTAATGTCGGAAAAGTTTAGAAATAAAGAGTAGTGAAATTTCAACTTTCAACTAATTTTGTGGTTCTCTGAAAGTCTGATTTTTTCAAATTCTTTGCATTTAAGTTTTGTTTCTTCTGTAAAATATGTGTCAGCAAAC
>JAKSNX010000019.1 GCA_024405815.1 Paludibacteraceae bacterium
TGCAGGTATGTTAAGCTTCTCTGAATCCTCATCGGGGTTCTCAAAGTTAATGTTAGGAGCAATAAAGTCATTCTTCATCATAAGGGTGGAGTAGATAACCTCGCTTGCACCAGCCATCCACATTTCGTGTCCTGTCTGTGATTTTGTAGATGTTACCTCAACCTTATAATCTCCAAACACATTGTAAAGTGCTTTAGCCTCATTACGGTCACCAACAGGAGTTGATGTGGCATGAGCGTTTACATAGCCTATCTCTCTTATGTCTATTCCTGCATCTTTTATAGCCATCATAAGTGAGCGACTTGGTCCATCTACGTTAGGTACAGAGATATGGTCTCCGTTAGATGAGAATCCGTAGCCTAATACTTCTGCTATTATAGGTGCGCCACGGCGTACAGCAGATTCATAACTTTCAAGAATTACTGTAGCGGCACCACCACCAGGAACAAGACCATCACGGTCACGGTCAAAAGGACGTGAGGCTTTAGTTGGGTCACTCTCTCTTGTAGAGAATGCACTAATACCGTCAAAACTGCCTACTGCATACGGATTAACCTCTTGAGCACCACCGCAAACTACTGTATCTTGCAGTCCGTTGCGGATTAGCAATGCTCCAAGACCTATGGCGTGAGAACCACTTGCACATGCTCCAGAAACTGTAAGGTTCATTCCCCTTAGTTTAAATATACATGCAAGGTTCATTGTTACAGTTGAGTTCATAGATTGGAATATACCGCCTGAGCCTACAAGGGTAGTGTCATGTTTCTCAAGCATTGTGTTTATGCTACGATACACAGCCTCTGCCGTACTGTCGTTACCATACATAAGACCAACCTCGTTCTTCTCCAAGAAATCCATATCTATGCCGGCATTCTTAAGAGCCTCTACTGTGGCTACGTATGCATATTTAGCCTGCTCAGGCATATATACACGCTGACTGCGGCTTAACTCCTTTTTTAAATCTGGAACTTCCAAATAAGATGTAAGTGCTGAACGGAATCCCATATCTTTACGGGCTTGGTCAAACACTATACCCGATTTTCCGTCATACAAGGATTGTCTTACAGCGTCCAATCCATTACCAAGGCAGGAATAAATGCCCATTCCTGTAATAACCACTCTTCTCATTGTATAATAATGTGTATTGTTTTCAAAATGCAAATGTAGCAATTTTTTGCCAAATATAAAAATTTTTAACATTTCGTACCACATCGTGAAAATATTATTTGTTTTTTTGTAATGTTTGACTTAATTTTGCAACCACTTTGTAATAATAAAAACCCGATAATAACAATAAAAATGAAAAAATACGTTTACATATTAACAATATTAACATTGATTATGAGTACATTTGATTTATCTGCAAAAAAAGTGACAAATAAGGAGTCAGGGCAGGAGGCTCCACAGGTGGAACTAAAAACCAAAATTGATACGGCAAGTTATGCTTTTGGCATCTGTGTGGGTTCTCAGATGAAAACATACGTAGAGCAGATGGAATTTGACAAAGGCTTGTTTGCCAAGGCATTGTGTGATTATATTTTTGGTAATCCTACAGCAATGACTCTTGATTCTGCAAAAAAATTCGCTTTTGATTATGAAAAAGAGGTAAGAGAGCAGGCTGTAAAAACAAGTAAGGAGCAAGAGAGTCAGTTCTTAGAGGCAAATAAAAAACGTGAGGGTGTAAAGGTTACACCATCGGGTCTTCAATATCAGGTAGTTAAGATGGGTGACGGAGCCAAGCCTACAGCAGCCAATACTGTCAGGGTACATTATGAGGGCTTCCTTACAGATGGTACCAAGTTTGACAGCTCAGTAGATAGAGGTAAACCTGCCGAATTCCCATTAAATGGAGTTATTAAAGGTTGGACAGAGGGTCTGCAACTTATGCCTGTAGGTAGCAAGTTCACATTTTACATACCATCAGAATTGGGTTATGGGGCAAATGGAGCTGGCAACGCCGTACCGCCATACGCCACCTTGATTTTTGAAGTTGAATTATTGGATATTGTTAAATAATCCCAGCGTGGACGCTACGTTATCTCGAGCGAAGCGAGAGATCTATGTAAGAATTATTATTAACTAAATTTATAAATTATGAAAAAACTATTTTTCTTTGGTGCTACAGTCGCTATTGCGGCATTGGCACTCAGCAGTTGTAAAAACACATCGGCAAAAGTTGAGGACAAAACAGATTCTATCTCGTATGCCGCTGCAGTAATGTATTCTGAAGGTCTTTTGGATTACCAGTATCAGGTAGGTCTTGATTCCACTTGTGTAAAGGAATTTATCAAAGGTATAAAGGACGGTGCACAGGAGAAAAGTGAGAAGGATAAGGCTTATTTTATGGGCTTGCAGATTGGAGACCAAATTGCAACACGTATATTCCCTATGATGAATGAGCAGATTATAGGTGGAGACTCTACAGATGTTGTCAATCAAGATGTGTTCTTTGACGCATTCTTTAAATCTATGCAAGGTGAGATTATGGATATGACACCAGAGCAGGCTCAACAGTTTATCAGAGCATGCCAAGAGGCTGTAAATGAGAAAGCTATGCTTGAGAAATATGGAGACAACAAGGCTGCAGGTATAGCTTGGCTTGAGAATAACAAGACAGCAGAAGGCGTACAAGTTACAGAAAGCGGTCTTCAATATAAGGTTATCAAACTTGGTACAGGAGCAAAACCTACAGCGGAGAGTAAAGTAAAGTGCAACTATCGTGGTACTCTTATTGACGGAACAGAGTTTGACTCATCTTACAAACGTAATGAGCCTGCAAAATTCTCTCTTGGTTCTGTTATTCCAGGTTGGACAGAGGGCTTCCAACTTATGCCGGAAGGTACTAAGTTTGAGTTGTATATACCTTATGAACTTGGATATAAGTCACAGGATAGAGGTACAATCAAACCATTCTCAACCCTTATATTTGAGATAGAGTTTATTAGCATTGAGAAATAAACAGACAATATGTTGGTAAAAAAATAGTGGTCGGCAATAATGCTGACCACTATTTTTTTTATTAAATAAAACAGATTAGTTTGCTCTTTCCAGATATTTACCGTCTGCTGTATTGATTTTAATCTTATCACCAGTGTTGATGAATAGAGGAACCTTAACGGTGGCACCTGTCTCCACTGTTGCAGGCTTAAGAGCGTTGGTTGCTGTATCACCTTTTAGTCCTGGCTCTGTATAAGTAACCTCAAGAACTGTGGCAATAGGCAATTCCGCAAACAGAATGTTCTCTGTGTCTGCGTGAACAGTTACATCAACGGTATCGCCCTCTTTCAAGAAATCAACTCCGTTAATAAGGTCTTTCTGAATTGAAACCTGCTCAAAAGTCTCGTTGTTCATAAAGTTATAGCCCATATCATCTTTGTAAAGATATTGATATTGGCGTTTCTCAATTCTTACAACTTCAAGTTTAACACCCGATGAGAAAGTGTTCTCAATAGTTCTTCCTGTCTCCACATTTTTAAGTTTGGTACGCACAAAAGCAGGACCTTTGCCTGGCTTTACGTGAAGGAACTCAACAATTGTGTAAAGTCCGTTATTGAACTTAATACACATTCCGTTTTTAATATCTGCTGTAGTAGCCATAAATGTATTGTTATTAGGTTATATGATATATCAGAAAATGCGCCGCAAAGTTAAGAAAATTTAACATAACTGCCAAATATCAAAAAAAATTGTAACTTTGCAAACTGAAATTAAAAAAATAACTAATGAGCAAATCAATTTTTGCATACTTTATATTTTTAGTGGCATTTACGTCTTCTATGTTTGCCGCTGAGGGCATGTGGATATTACCAAACGTACCCGATGCAGAGATAGAGCGTATGGAGGAGAACGGGTTGGAGATAGAACTCAGTAGAATCTACAATGAGAAATCACCAAGTATTAAAGATGCTGTAGTATATCTGACAAGTGGATACACAGGAACCATAATATCAGATAGAGGATTGCTGATAGCACCTATAGGTGCTGTTAAGAACCGTTTGCCCGATTCCATATCACCCAGTGATGGCTATAAAAGTCCCTCTATATACAAAGAGGTGCCATTAAAGAATTTAGGGGCATGGATACTTCAAAGCACGCAAGATGTTACATGTAAGATAACAATGCATACATCGGGTATTAAAAGTGAATCCAAAATAAAGCAAATAGCAGATTCTGTTTCACAAGCCCTATGCCGTGGAGAAATTTTACCTCAGGGATATATAGCTAAAGTGGAGGCTACAAGTACAGGAAATTATTATCTCTATGTCTATAAATGTTTTAACGATGTAAGGCTTGTATATATGCCTCCGTCAACTATTGCCAATGATACGCTTAAAAAGGAGAGACATAGTGCTGATTTTGTGGTTTTGAGAATCTACAGCAACCGCAATAATGAGCCTTCTTTGTATGACAATACAAATATGACCTACAATTCAGTAAAAGCCACCATAGCGGAAGATACTTACAAAGAGGGTGACTTTGTGCTCTCTTTAGGTTTCCCAAATAAGACAGACAGGGATATATTCAGTGCCGCGTTAAATGAGAATATTTCCCGATTGGAAACAAAAAACAGTGTCTATCAGTTTTTTGACACATTGAAATACGCCAATCTTCAAGGTAAAATAGAGGAGAACAGAAAGCAGTACGATGTTATTTTAGAGAGTGGAATATTAAAAGACAAAAAGAAAAAGGAGTACGATTTTCTGATATGGGCTGCCAATCACCCCGATTTCCAAACTTGTCTCAGATATGGTAATGTGGTTCCTTTTATAGATACACTGTATGTTAAAAGGCAAAATACAGTTCGTCAGTTAGAGATTCTTACAGAGCTTCTTCAAATAACAAACACTCTAAACGCCTCTAATATAGCACTTGATATAAACGATGATAACGCAGAGGAGCTATTTGATATGCTTAACACATATTTTGTGGAGTATGATGACGTTAAGGAGCGTGAGATATTTGTTAAAGTATTAAATTTGGTGGAGAAAGAGATTTCCCCTGAACTTACAAAGGGTGTTTTTGAATTGGAGAGTACCAAGTACAAGGGAGACAGAGCCAAATATGTGGAGAATATTTTTGATAAATCAATAATAACAGATGAGAAAAGGTTTGTAAAATATCTTGACAGTCCTACAGAGGAGCAACTTAAGAGCGACATATTGGTAAGTCTTGTCATTAAGCTGAATGAAATTCAAAGACTACTATATTATACAGTCAGGACATACGATGCAGATATAAATCATTATACACGCCTTTATAAAGAGGGATTGGCACTTGTAAAACCATTGTCAGAGGGTATGCCCGATGCCAATTACACACTGCGTTTGAGCAGCGGTCTTATTAAAGGTTATGACCCCGATGATGTAACCCATATAAATGCAGTGTCAACCATAGGTGGTTTGTATAATTATTGTTATACACATACAAAAAGTGCCGCAGATACGCTTCTTACCTCATTATACACAACAATGCCAGCTCTAAAAAAACAACCCATAACATTTCTTACAGATTTGGATATGGCAATAGGCAGAACAGGCTATGGAGTGTATGACTATAACGGTGAGCTTTTAGGTATGGTTATAGATTGGAACCGTGAATCTTCTAATAATCAGTTTGTTTATACTCCTGAGTATCATAGGTTTGTGGTACTTGATATTAAGTATGTGCTGTTTATCTTAGATAAGTACGCATCGCTTGATTATGTGATTAGGGAGATTAGTAAATGAGAATCCTGATAGATAAACATATACCGCTAATAAACGGTTTGTTAGACGGTGTGGCAGAGGTTGTATATTTAGAGCCATCTGCTTTTACACCCGATAGTGTAAAAAACGCCGATGCCCTTATAATCCGCACACGCACTAAATGTGACAAGGCTTTGTTATCGGGTTCTACAGTAAAATTCATAGCCACTGCCACCATAGGCTATGACCACATAGATACAGACTATTGTAATAAAGCGGGCATAAAATGGACAAATGCCCCAGGTTGCAATGCAGATTCAGTGTGCAACTACATAGATGCCGCCATAAGGTATGTATTGCCAAATTTTAAAGGTAAGACTATAGGTATAATTGGCGTAGGCAATGTAGGCTCCAGAGTCTATAGACAATCATTCTCTATGGGTATGCGTCCGCTTCTTAATGACCCTCCTCTGCAACAATCGGGTAGTGTGCAATATAATTTCACACCTTTGGAATCTATTGTTGCAGAGGCTGATATTATTACATTTCACGTGCCGCTTAATGCAGAAACCCACCATATTATAAATGCAGATTTTCTTGCAAAATGCAAACCCGATGCCATAATAATAAACGCCTCAAGGGGAGAGATTCTATCTACGCAAGATGCACTTAACGCCACTCAAAAATTTGTAATAGACTGTTGGGAGAACGAGCCTTCACCTAATTTGCAACTGCTCAGCAAGGCAATACTTGCAACCCCACATATAGCGGGTTACAGCATAGACGGAAAAGCAAACGGAACAGTTATGGCGGTAAATGCCGTGTCAGATTATTTTGGATTGGGTGTGAAAGTCAGCGTCAGCGATTTAGGGCTGCCGCCTAAAGATTATACTAAAACATATAACATAGAGGCAGACAGCAAATCCTTAAAGCGTGAGCCTCAGAAATTTGAATGGTTCCGCAATCACTACCCTGTACGCAGAGATTTATTATTCTCCGTAGAACATCTTTAACGGCAGTTCCATGCGGCTTGCCCAATCTTTCTCGCAGTGCCCCTGCCCCTCAAAAAACTCTGATTTAAAGTGTGCCGAATCGTACCCCAATGAATCTACAAGAGTAACCAAGGTGTTAAAATAAGGTATGTAGTTGTAGTCCACATCTAAATTGCCATTGTCCATGTATAGTTTTCTGCCATCTTGCTTTGGCATATTCTCTCTAATATAGCGGAATATGGCTTCTGCGTATGCAGGACGGTCTTGCGTAATTCCTAAATGAGTGGATATACAACCTGCCATTCTAAACACATCGGGATATTCACAAAAAGCGTAAAGAGAAATTATGCCGCCCATACTTGAGCCCATAACAGACGTTTTTTCTGCTGTAGGGTTTGTGGCAAACAGAGAGTCAACAAAAGGCTTTACAGTGTTTGCTATGGCATATAGATACTCATCACCACGGTAACGCCAGCCACTAATGGTATCAGTAAAGGCACGCTCTGCAGAGTCTGCAATGTAAGGAATGGCTTTCTCAGGCATCATATCGCCTATACGTGTGTAGCCAAGGCAGTGGATTCCCACAATTATAATAGGTTCTATCTCACCATTTTTAATCAACTTGCCGGCACTCTTATCCATATCCCATGATTGATGGTTCCAAGTGGCAACTGTGTCAAAAATATTCTGACCATCGTGCATATACATTACAGGATATGCCCCCGTACCGTCATAACCATCGGGTGCCCAGACGTCAAGCGTAAGAGTATCTGCAAAAGTAGAATCATATACTGCAAAACGGAATAGTTTTCCATTATCAACGTTGTATGGTGATACCTGAAAATCCGCTGTGCTTTTAACCTTGGTGCAGGCGGCTAATGTCAATAACGCGGCCGCAAATACAAAGAGTATCTTTTTCATTTGAATTAGCTGTTATGCCTCACCGCCAACTCCCATCGGGTAAGATATGGTACGTTCTGGAAACTTGATTTGACCGTATTGTCTCTCATATTTTGCAATGTTGTCTTGCAATGCGTTAAGCAAGCGTTTGGCATGCTCAGGAGTCATAATTATGCGTGATTTAACCTTTGCTTTAGGTACGTTTGGCATAACACGTGCAAAATCCAGAATAACCTCACTTGGAGAGTGGGCTATGATTGCAAGATTGGCGTATGTGCCGTCTGCCACATCTTGAGGTAGCTCAATGTTCAGCTGATTCTCTTTTTGTTCCATAATACATCTATTATTTAGTGGTTGTGTGTTGTTGATAATTTATTTTGCAAAGTTATTGATTTTTCTTTGATTCCCTGCTTTTTTAAGGTTTTTATTGCTAATTTTGCACTTTAAAATTTTTATCTTATGAAAAATCCTTGGTCGTGGATACCCACCCTCTATTTTGCTGAAGGGTTGCCATACGTTCTTGTTATGACCGTATCGGTAGTTATGTATAAAAATTTAGGATTAAGCAATACAGATATTGCTTACTACACAAGTTGGCTCTATCTGCCTTGGGTAATCAAACCACTATGGAGTCCTTTTGTAGATTTAATAAAGACAAAACGCTGGTGGATTACAACCACGCAGTTCCTTATAGGTGCTGGTATGGCAGGAATAGCATTCTCTCTGCCTGCTCCGCTGTTTTTCCAAATTTCACTTGCATTCTTTTGGCTTATGGCGTTCAGTTCAGCCACTCACGATATAGCCGCCGATGGCTTCTACATGATTGCTCTTACGGAGAGTGACCAATCACTATTTGTGGGTATCAGAAGTGTGTTCTATAAGATTGCCACCATATTTGGGCAGGGACTGCTTGTATTCCTTGCAGGTACTCTTATAGAAAAAGGACTTGAAGTTACAAATGCTTGGCAGATAATATTCTTTACCACAGCCGCACTGTTTATAATTATTGCTCTGTGGCACAAATTTGTGCTGCCTAAACCTGCAAATGACTCTAATAAGTCAATGCAGAAGTTTGGAGACCTTTTCTATACATTCTTTACTAAAAAAGGTATTTGGCTTGCCCTTGCGTTTATTTTGCTATATAGATTAGGTGAGTCTCAGCTTGCTAAGATAGCCTCTCCTTTCTTGCTTGATGACAGGGCGGTTGGCGGTCTTGGTGTAAGCACAAGTATGGTTGGTGTATTGTATGGCACGGTTGGCGTATTGGCATTACTTATTGGTGGTATCTTAGGTGGTTGGCTTGCCTCACGCAATGGTCTTAAATATTGGCTATGGCCTATGATTGTATTTATGAATGTTCCTAATTTGGTATATGTGTATCTTGCACTATGTCAGCCAGAGAATATCTATATAATAGGAAGTTGCATAGCACTTGAGCAATTTGGATACGGTGTAGGCTTTACGGCATTTATGCTATACCTTATATATGTATCCCAAGGTCCGTATCAAACGGCACACTATGCCCTGTGTACAGGATTTATGGCACTTGGTATGATGCTTCCGGGTATGGCTGCAGGTTGGGTGCAAGAGAATATGGCATCACTTGTAGGTCCACAGTTAGCAGCACTTGGCAATTACACTCTGTTCTTTATTTGGGTTTGCCTCTGCACAATTCCAGGCTTTATAATAGCGGCATTCCTTAAAATACCTAAGGAGTTTGGCAGAAAGAGTTAATTTTTAGTATTGATTATACTATAAAATTTTTTGCAAAAATATTTGGTAGTTTGCAAGATTTGCTGTATCTTTGCGTTATATTAGTAGAGTTAATACTATGAAAAAAATAGCAGAGATAGCAGAGATAAGGACAGGAATATACGCAAAACCCCATGCACTTGGTGAAACGTTGTATCTTCAGTTGAAAGACCTTGTTGACAATACTCCTATAGAGTCAATAGGTAGAATTTTCTATTCTGATAAAAACACCTCTAATTTGCTTGCAGAGGGAGATGTGTTGTTTGCGGGTAAGGGCTTTAACTATTTTAGTACAGTGTATAATCATGTTAGAGAAACTGTCGCCTCAAACATATTCTTTATATTGCGTGTAAAAAGTGATTGTGTAACACCTGAATATCTTAATTGGGTACTGAATCAGACTGATGCAAAAATGTACTTTAAGGCAAATCAGGCTGGCACGGGCATTCCTGTAATAAGAAAACAGGTTATTGCCGATTTTGAATTTGATGTGCCGCCCATCGTAGTTCAAAATAAAGTGGTTGAGTTGCAGAGACTAATGGATAGGGAAAAGAGTCTGACACAAACCATATTGGATAAAAAGCAGTTATTACAGAATCAAATTTTAAGACAAATAATAAAAAACCAATGATAATGGAAAAACAATTAATCAGCCAAGACACCATCAATAGAGTGGTTTGGAAAGCGTGTGACACATTCAGGGGTGTTATAGACCCAAGTCAGTACAAGGATTATATCCTGACTATGCTGTTTTTAAAGTATGTAAGTGACGTTTATAAGAGTAAACTTACAGAGTATCTTGCCCGTTATGACGGTGATATGCAGCGTGCGGAGCGTGCTATGAGCAGAGAGAGGTTTGTTATTCCTAAAGAGAGTAACTTTGATTATCTGTTTGAGCATCGTAATGACAGTAATATAGGTGAACTTATAGATGTTGCTCTTGCAAATATAGAGGAAGCAAACAGAAGCAAGATGAGTAGTGAGGATGGCAGTAGCATATTCCGTAACATAAGTTTCAATAGTGCCAATTTGGGAGAGACCAAAGATAAGAATGCCAGATTAAAAAATCTTCTAGCAGATTTCTCGGAACTTGAGTTGGATGAGGAACACTTGGAGAGCAATGATATTATAGGTGATGCCTATATGTATTTGGTTTCCACATTTGCAAGTGAATCAGGTAAGAAGGCAGGCGAATTCTTTACACCAGCAGAGGTTTCCACATTGCTTGCAAAACTTACTAAAAGCCAACCTGGGGCAAGAATCTGTGACCCTACATGTGGTTCTGGTTCTTTGCTGATTAAGGCAGGAAAGGAAGTTGGCAATAATAATTTCTCACTATATGGACAGGAGGTTAACGGAAACACATGGGCTCTTGCTATGATGAATATGTTTCTGCATAATTTTGACAACGCAGTTATCCGTTGGAGCGATACCTTGCGTAATCCAAAACTGAAAGAGGGAGACTCACTTATGAAGTTTGATACCGTTGTGGCAAATCCTCCGTTCAGCCTTGATAAGTGGGGTGCGGAAGAGGCGGCAAATGACAGGTTTAACCGTTTTTGGCGTGGTGTGCCACCTAAAAGTAAGGGAGATTGGGCATTCATTAGCCACATGATAGAGACAGCAAAGGACGGTACAGGTAAGGTTGGCGTGGTTATCCCTCATGGAGTTCTTTTCCGTGGAGCCTCAGAAGGCATTATCCGTAAGCAAGTCATAGAAGAAAATATATTGGAAGCCGTTATAGGCTTACCTTCAAATCTGTTTTATGGTACAGGCATACCTGCGGCAATAGCCATTTTCAATAAAGGTAAAAGTTCAAGAAATGTGTTGTTTATTGACGCATCTAAAGAGTTTGAGAATGGTAAAAACCAAAATAAGTTACGTCCGCAGGATATTGAGCATATAGTTGATACATATCGTAAGTTTACAGAGACCAACCCTGCTAACGGAGTTCTTGAAGATAAGTATTCATACGTTGCCACACTTGAAGAGATAAAGGATAATGATTACAATCTTAATATACCCCGATACGTAGATACTTACCAGGCTGAGGCGGAAGTGGATATAGCCGCAGTTCAGGCGGAGATAGACCAACTTGAGTCAGAATTGGCTGAAGTGCAAACTAAAATGCGTGAGTATTTAAAGGAATTGGGATATTGATTACAGTATGTTCTACACCATTTTGGTGATATCAACAAAATAGCGTAGAATGCTTTAGAATGATGTTATTATAAAATGAAAGAATCAGTAAAAGAAATACCACAAGAATATAAAGATTCTCCACTTGGCATAATTCCGCAGGATTGGGAAGTGAAGAGATTGGGAGAAATTGGAAAGTTTGAAAAAGGATTCGGTGTGCCTAAAGATAAAATATTGTCAGACGGATTGCCATGTGTTACTTATGGAGAATTATATACTAAGTATAATGTAGAGTTTAATGACACATATTCCCATATTAGTGAAGAAACATCTGAATATAGCAAATCCGTTAATAATGGATGTATATTGTTTGCAGGCTCAGGTGAGACTCCAGAAGATATAGGTAAATGTGCGGCATATTGTGGATTTGATAAATGTTACGTTGGTGGAGATATAATAATTTTTATTCCTAATGAGTCATTTGATAATGTTTTTTTGTCATATATCCTAAATTCAACCATAGGTGGTAGACAAAGATATAAGATGGCGCAAGGTCATTCAGTAGTCCACATATATTCTCATAACCTGAATGATATTCAAATTCTGCATCCGACACTTAAAATTCAACAAAAAATAGTTGAATTGTTACGTACGTGGGATTTGGCAATAGAGAAGCAAACTCTTAAAATTCAAAAATTGGAGTTGCGTAAAAAAGGACTAATGCAGCAACTGCTCACAGGCAAAAAAAGACTACCTGGATTTGTTGAAGATTGGGTAGTAACAAAAATCGAAGATATGGGTACTGTTCTTACTGGTAATACACCTAGTATGAAAAATGCAGAATTTTATGGAGGGTCTTTTTGTTGGGCTACTGCTGTTGATTTTGATAATAAATATATATGTGATACAAAAATTAAATTGACTGAAATTGGCAAAGAATATGCAAGAATTGCTCCTCCTAATTCAGTATTGGTTACATGTATTGCTTCAATAGGGAAAAATGCAATAACAAAAGTGTATACAGGTTTTAATCAGCAAATAAATGCGATAATTCCCAATAGTAAAAATTCTGCTGAATTTATTTACTATATGGTTAGTAACGCTACTGATATTTTAATGAAATATGCAGGTTCTGGTGCAGTGCCAATTTTAAATAAAGACAATTTTGTTAACATTAGATTTCGTATGCCTGAATTTGATGAGCAAACAGCAATTGCAAACATATTATCAGAAGCAGACAAGGAAATTACATTAGAAAAAAACAAGTTATCCAAGTTGCAATTAGAGAAGAAAGGACTTATGCAACAACTATTAACAGGTAAGATTATAATAAATTAATTCATAAATTATGTCAGGAACAAAGATTCCAAAAAACATTCAAAATTTATTGTGGGCAAAATCTGCTGGGCGTTGTGAGTTTAGTGGATGTAACAAAATTTTATATGAGGATTTGTTGACAAAGAAAAGTAAAAATTTAGGATATGTAGCCCACATTATTGCAGACTCTCCAAACGGACCAAGAGGAAGTGAAAAAGATTCAGAAGAATTGGCAAAGGATGTTAATAACTTAATGTTGCTGTGTGATTCCCATCATCGTTTAGTTGATGGAGAACCAAAAACATATACAAAAGAAGTTTTGATTCAAATGAAAAAAGAACATGAGGATAGGGTGAAAACGTGTACTGAGGTAAAGGAAGATAAACAAACTACAATAGTGTTATACGGGGCGAATATTGGAGAAAAGTCCACTGTTCTCTCGTATGATATTGCTTGTCAAGCCATTAGCCCTAAATATTATTCTTTGGAGGGGAAGCCAATAGAATTGGGAATAATCAATACATTGTCAGATAACGCTGATGATGAATATTGGAAAACAGAAGGTGCTAACCTGCAAGTTAAATTTGAACGATATGTAAATCAGTATATTCGGCAAGGAGAAATTACCCATATTTCATTATTTGCAATAGCCCCGATGCCATTATTGGTGAAATTGGGAACGTTGCTTGATGATTTGGTAAAAGTTGAAGTATATCAAAAGCATAGTGAACCAGATACCTGGAGATGGCTTGATGATGAATCAGTTAATTTTAAATATATAATTAACGAACCATCTAATAAAAAATTAAAACCATGTTTAATATTCGCATTAAGTTCGTCTGCAATTACAGAAAGAGTTACATCTAATCTTAAAGATTGTAGTATTTGGGAAATGACGATTGATAATCCAAATAATGATTTTCTACGGAGTAGGAAGCAATTATCCGAGTTTAGGAAAGAGGTTCGAAAATTGTTAGATGTAATTAAGAAAGAAAGTGGTTTTGCAGAGTTGAATGTTTTTATGTCAATGCCTGTGGCTTGTGCGGTTGAATTTGGAAGAGTTTGGATGCCAAAAGCGGATATGACACTTAATTTATATGATTATAATACAAAGGTCAGTGAATTTGATAAATTAGTATTAACTATAAACAATAAATAATATGACAAGAGAACAATTAGAAAAATTAAATGAGATTTTTGGAGAGCTAGGTAAATCATTGGATATCACAGAAACTCAATATAATGCGCTTGCGAAAAGTTATCAGGCAGTAGGATCTTGGCTATCAGAAAATGATAGCTCTCTAAAAACTTATACGCCTGAAATTTTGCCGCAAGGTTCATTTATGTTGGGTACAATGATTAGACCTATCAATGATTCAGATGATTTGGACATTGATTTAGTGTGTCAATTGACTGGTAAATATGCATTGTGGACACAAAAAGATGTTAAAATGGCTGTAGGTGATAGAATTCAGCAACATTCTATGTATAAAGGTATGTTACAGAGACCTGATGGAAGAAGATGCTGGACATTGTTGTATGGAGAAAGTAGTGATGATAGTCAAAGAAAATATCATATGGACATATTGCCATGTATTATTGATAATAATTACAAGATTATATTAGAAAATGCGTTTAGCAATCTGTCTGATATGCAATCTTTAGATGATTTGGCCATAAGAATTACGGATAAAAAGTTATACAACTATACTACGGAAAACAATCCAAAATTTTGGTTAAAAAGTAATCCTTTTGGGTATGCAAAATGGTTCTTTAATAGATGCTCACTAGGATATGTTAAAGATGAGAAATTGTTTTCAATAAATGAAAGTATAAAGCCTTTGCCAAAATACTCTAGTAAAAAATATATTTTGCAAAGAATAGTTCAGATACTCAAAAGGCATAGAGATGTAATGTTTAATGGTGATAATGACAAACCTATATCAATAATTATTACCACATTGGCGGCTTATGCTTATAATGGCGAATACAATTTAGTAGATGGTCTTAGTAATGTAGTCAATAAAATGGAAAAATTCATCAGAGTGACCAATGGGAATTATGTTATATCAAATCCAGTTAACACAGAAGAAAATTTTGCAGATAAATGGGTTGGGAATCCAAAGAAAAGAGATAACTTTTACAAATGGTTAAACAAGGTTAAAGAAGACGTAAATTTGATGTGTAATTTATCAAATATTAGTATGGATGTTTTAACTGAGTTCTTCACTCAAATGTTTGGAGAAAATATTGCAAAAGAATTGTTTAATAACTATGCTTTGAAATATAAAGATCAAAGAGATTCCAATTTTTTAAGTGTCTCTTCAATAGGAATCTTAGGTAAAGAAGGAATAAAGATGAAACCGCATAATTTTTATGGTAAAGAGTAAAAAATATACATTGGCACAGCAAGCACAAAACTTGCTCTCTATTTATCCAAGTTCAAAAATCTTTTGGAGTGGGCATAATAAAATATCATGGACTATGGTTATGCGACCAACGGTTTTGAGTAGGGAATACAAGGTTAATTTGACATATAAACAAGACGAATCTCCAAAAGTTTTCATTATAGAGCCTAAGAATTTACCAGTTTATAAGGGTTCCACTAAATTGATTCACGTTTATGATGCCAAACGGCAGCGATTATGTTTATATTATCCCAAAGCGAATGAGTGGAATGAGAAAATGTTGATATCTGATACTATAGTACCATGGATATCAGATTGGTTGTTTCATTATGAAATATGGTCTTTTACTGGCGTTTGGAATGGAGGAGGAATTCACGTTGATAAAGCTATGCTAAAGGAAGCAGTAGAATCAATAGTAAGGGAAAAAATTGATAATAGTTAAGTTGTCACAATTGTCACGTAAAACCATTTTGCTGATGTCAGCAAAATGGTTGGCAAATAAGGCGAAAGTTTTCTTTTTTGAATAAAAAATAATTAAACATGGCAGAACCTGTAAAATATTATCTGTTTTTGGATGAATGTGGAGACCAAAATTTAGTTGACTTTGACCCGGAGTTTCCGATATTTACCTTATGTGGAATTGTTGTGTCTGATGAACAATTAAGGAAATTGGAAACCCAAATTAAAGAATTAAAAAATAAGTTTTGGGGTGAAAAACAAATAATATTACACTCAAGAGATATAAGAAAGTGTCAGAATGGATTTGAAATTTTACTTGATTTAAATGTCAAGAAAGAATTTTATTCGTGTGTAAATCAGATATTGGGACAAGATATCTATACAATTATATGCTGTGCTATTTTAAAAGAGCCATATATCAGGCAGTATGGGAAATTAAATGATGTGTATGCACTATCACTATCTTTTATAATGGAAAGAACCGTGTTTTTCCTGGATAGTTTAAAACAGGAATCAATAGAATTAAATACAATTATTGAAAGACGCGGTAAAAAAGAGGATAATGCATTGTTAGCGTATTATAATCAGTTAATGGACAAAGGAACTTATTGGGTGGAGTCATCCAGAATAAAAAAATATTTTAAAACTTTTGAACCAAAATACAAAAGCGAGAATGTTACAGGTTTGCAGATTGCTGATTTAATAGCATATCCTATTACAAGGTATATTCTTAACAAAGATGCCGTTAATTATGCTTACGACGTAATAAAAGACAATATTTATACTGATAATGGTAAAGTATATGGGTTAAAGGTATTTCCAACATAAAAAAAAGAGTCTCTGTTAGAAACCCTTTTCCGACCGGGGACACCCCAATCCCATTAGCATAAATGCTTTTATTTTCTGCAAAGATACATAATTTTTTAATAAAAACAATAAAAATAATAAAAAAAATAAAAAAAATAAAAAACAGTTATTTTAATGAATCCCACATTATCATTCAAAGAAAACGACATTAGCAAGCAACCTGCGTTGGATTTGCTGCAGAAGTTAGGATTTAAGTATATAACTCCAGATGAGGCGTTGGCAATGCGTGGCGGCAAATTGTCAAATGTGTTATTGGAGACAGTTCTTAAAAACCAACTTAAAGAGATAAACTCCATAACCGTTAATTACAGTAAGGAAACAAGGTTCAGTGAACAAAATATAGAGAACGGAGTGGAGGCAATGCACAATATACCTATTCAGAACGGATACATCAGTGCTAATGAGTATGTGTATAACCTGCTTACATTAGGTAAGGCGTTTGAGCAGAACATAGACGGCGATAAAAAGAGTTATACAATGCGTTACATAGATTGGGAGAATCCTGAACGCAATGTGTACCATGTAACTGATGAGTTTGCTGTAAGCAGAAGCGGGTGCAGTGATACATACAGACCTGACATTGTACTGTTTGTAAATGGGATTCCTCTTGTAATAATAGAGTGTAAGAGACCCGATGTTAAAGATGCTCTGGAACAGGCAATATCACAGCAGTTGCGTAATCAGAAAGAGGATGGGATTCGTGGCTTGTACCAATACTCAGCATTGCTGCTATGTGTGGGTAACAGTTTTGCAAAGTATGCTACTACAGCCTCCGATGCCAAATTTTGGAATCAGTGGGCGGAACAGGATAAAGAGGAACAAATAAAAACAGTGTCAGAACTGACCGGTCGCATACCAACTCCGCAGGATTTGTGTCTGCATAGTTTATGCCAGCCAGCCAGACTACTTGATATAATTTATAACTTTACGGTATATGACAATGGCATTAAGAAAGTTGCCCGCTATCAACAATATTTTGCAGTAAAAGAGATAGACAACCGTATTAGAGTAGTGAATGGAGGTAAGAGAAACGGAGGTGTCATTTGGCATACGCAAGGTAGCGGAAAATCTCTTACTATGGTTATGCTTGCTCAAACCATAGCACAAAACAAGGATGTGCATAATGCTCGTATTGTATTGGTTACAGACCGCACTGATTTGGATTCCCAAATAACAAAGACATTCCGTAAGTGTGGCAGAAATGTTAGTAATGCAAAAACAGGCGCTCACCTTGTAGAGTTGCTTGAGAGCAATACAGATGATATAATAACGACTGTAATAAACAAGTTTGAGACCGCTATAAAACGTATAAAGACCCCACTTGAAAGTCCGGATATATTTATACTTATAGATGAAGCCCATCGTAGCCAATACAGTGAACTTGCCATTACAATGGATAAGGTTCTGCCCAATGCCTGTAAAATAGCGTTTACAGGTACGCCGCTAATGAAGTCAGAGAAGAATACTGCCGCTAAGTTTGGCGGTATAATAAATCCTGTATATACCATTAAACAGGCTGTAGAGGATGGTGCGGTGGTACCGTTGCTATATGAGGGTATATTGATAAAGCAGAATGTAAAAAGTGAGCAGTTGGATAAGAATTTCAATATAGTCAGTGAGCCTTTTACAGAGTATCAGAAAGCCGATTTTAAGAAAAAATATTCCAAGTCTGATATTATTCATCATACAGACCAAAGGATGTATAATGTTGCCTGTCATTTGTCAAAGCATTTTAAGGATAATTGGCAAGGCACAATGTTCAAGGCAATGCTGGTAACGTCAAAGAAGAAAATAGCCATTGAGTATAAGAAACTTTTAGATGAACTTGGAATGGTTACATCAGAGGTGCTTATTACAGCCCCTGATGATAGGGAAGGGGAGGATTCATCATACGGTGATATAACAGAAGCGGTTAAGGCATTCTGGAAAAAAATGATGGATGAACATGGAACCCCTAAAAAATATCAGGAGAACCTTATAAACCGTTTTAAGTATCAGGATAATCCTGAAATAATGATAGTGGTTGATAAACTACTAACAGGCTTTGATGAACCAAAAGTTGCTGTTATGTATATTGACCGTTCTCTTAAAGACCATACACTATTGCAAGCCATTGCCAGAGTGAATAGAGTTTGTGAAGATAAGGATTTTGGATATATAATAGATTACTATGGTGTATTAAAGGATTTGAATGATGCAATGCAGGTGTATGGCTCGTATGAACAGCCTGAACAGGATGAAATAAACAGTACTCTTATGCAAATACAGACAGAGATTGATAAACTACCTGCAAAGCATAGTGAACTTGTGAATTTGTTTAGAGACCTTCCTGATAAGAATGATTTGGAGGCATACGCTGTTGCATTAAGAATGGAAGACAAAAGGCAGGAGTTTTATGATAAATTGACTGCTTTTGCATCGTGTCTTAAAGTGGCGTTGTCATCATATCGGTTTCATAAGGATACACCGGACAATCAAATTCAAATGTATAAAGATGATTTGAGAAAGTACTCTAAAATACGCACTGCTGTACAACTAAGGTATTCTGATACGGTGGATTTCAAGAAATATGAGGGGCAAATACAGAAGTTGCTCAATATGTATGTTGAAAGCGAGGATGCCAAGCCTATAACGCAGTTGGTGAATATATTTGATGCTGATGCGTTTGAAAAAGAGGTGGAACAAGTTGTTGGTAATGTTGCAAAAGCAGATACCATAGCGTCACGCACAAGCAAATATATAACTGAGCAAACTAATACCGACCCCGCGTTTTATATGAAATTTTCAGAAATGCTCAAAGAGACAATTAACGCATATCAGCAGGGCAGAATAAGTGAATTGGAATACTTAAATAAGGTAAAGGAAATACATGACAATGTACTTAACCATACAGATAATGATGTTCCGGCAATTTTGCAGAACAATCCGTCTGCAAAGGCTTATTTTGGAATAGCGTTGGGTGTTTATAAAAAATGGAAGGGTTCTGCTGTGCCTGCAAAACAAATGGCATTGGAGACTGCTCAGGCATTCTACTCAGTAATTGATAGCGTGCTTAATGTTGATGGACATATATTGGTGGATTGGACATTAAAGAGCGATGTTATTGGTAGAATCAAGAATGAAATGGAGGATTTTTTGATAGATAATATCAAGGCTAAGTATCAATCAGCCTTCTCATTTGATGAAATGGATATTATAATAAACAGTTGTGTGGAGGTGGCAAAATTATGGATACGGTAACGGGAACTGTTGCATTCGGAAGCAGTAGTTTCTCATATAGTGTTGTTTATTCATATAGGAAAACTATTGGTATCTGCGTAAAAAGAGATGGTAGTGTCACCGCCAGAGCCCCATACGGTGTAAGTGTGGCACAAGTGGGTGAACTTATGCAAAGGCGTGCCGGATGGGTAGTTAAACAACTTGCTCATTTTCAGTCGTATGGCATGCCAACACCAAAACGTAATTATGTTAGTGGCGAGACACATCTGTTTATGGGCAATCAGTATATTCTTAGAGTAATCCAAAGTAATAGGAATGCAGTCTATTGCAATGACAATGTTATGACTGTGCATCGCCGTAATAAAGATGTAAAGGCAATACTTGATATGTGGTATAGAAACAATGCTATAATACAATTTCCAAAGATTGCGGAGCCTATTATTAAGCAGTTTGAAAAGTATGGAGTAAAACCTACGGTTATCAAATTCAGGGATATGAAAACCAGATGGGGCAGTTGCTCATCAAAAGGAAACATCTCTCTTAACGTACAGTTGATAAGGGCTCCAAAAATTTGCATAGAGTATGTTATAACACATGAGATGTGCCATTTAATCCACCATAACCACTCATCGGAATATTATAATCTGCTGACAAAAGAGATGCCGGAATGGAAACAATGGAAGTTGTTGCTAGAGAAAACTATGGTGTGATAATTAATTATTTATTTTGACACCTGTCTGTAAACGTCTGTCAGAATATCTTTTGTAATTTTATTAAAGTCCTCCTCACGTGCCACTATAAGGTGTCCTGTCATATCTATGGCTCCAGGGCTTATCAGTATTTTTGTGTCATCTTCTGCAAAGAACTGACGCGGACGATGGCACGCTCTTGGAAATATGGTGGTCATAAAGCCGCCGTTCTTATATTCACAGAACATATTTATACTATCATCAGATAGCGTATTAAGTATTTCTTTAAGTTTTATAGCAGCCTCATCTTTGGTTTTGCAAAAGAAACTTATTTTGTTTATCAGACCTGGCATCGGGGTCTCTACAGGATAGGTAAAGTACTCTGTACACCCAAGTTGAAAATGGAAATGGTCTGGAGCAGAAGCACCCGATTTGGCACCGTTGTAAAGAACCACCCAACCTTTAAAAGTCTCCGCCAAATCAAAAAAATCGTCAATTTTATCAGGATTTAACTTTTGTAGTTCGTGAATCTTGGAAATAACGGTAAAATGCTCTGTGCAGATAGGGAACGGATTAACACAAATATCGTACTTACCCTTAAAATCTATGCTACCTTGCTCTGCGGGGCGGTTTTTCTCACATAAGAAACAAGGCCTCTCCGCTATGCTCTTGGCATCAAGTTTAGCCAGCGATGACACTGCTCTTGCAGGGTTAAAATGAACAAAAATCTTATAACCGTCAAACTCAAACTCTTTGGTTCTGATTTGTTTAAGCTTGCCATAATTTTCCGCCGCTTTAGGATATACAAGCAACTGCTCTTTTAAATATTTATGTAAGTCTGTCATAATTGTCTGCAAATTTAATCAATTTTTTTATTAACTTTGCCAAAAATTATGCACAAAGCAGGATTTGTAAATATTATAGGGAATCCAAATGTAGGTAAATCAACCCTTATGAATGCGTTGGTGGGGGAGCGTATATCCATTATCACCTCCAAATCACAGACTACAAGGCATAGGATTATGGGTATCGTTAACGGCGATGATTTCCAAATTGTGTATTCAGATACTCCTGGGGTGCTTAAACCTAACTACAGGTTGCAGGAGTCAATGCTTGAGGCATCGGAGTCTGCACTTACAGATGCAGATATATTGCTTTATGTAACAGATACCGTTGAGACTTACGATAAGAACATCGGGTTCTTGGAAAAAGCAAAAAAATCTGGTATCCCCACATTCCTTATTATAAATAAGATAGATTTGCTGCCAGACCAGGCATCGCTTGAGGCACTTGTAGATAAGTGGCACACCATATTACCCGATGCCCACATAGTGCCGGCATGTGCTAAAGAGAAATTTGGAGTTGACACATTGCTGTCACAGATTAAGGAGTTGCTTCCTGAAAATCCACCGTATTTTGATAAGGACGCACTTACAGACCGCCCTGCACGGTTTTTTGTAACAGAAATAATTAGAGAAAAGATATTAGAGTTGTATGATAAGGAGATTCCTTACTCATCAGAGGTGGTTGTAGAAAAATTTAAGGAGGAACCGTCAATTATCCGTATAAATGCGGTAATCTATGTGGAGCGAGACTCTCAAAAGGGCATCATAATAGGTAAGGGTGGCTCAATGCTAAAAAAAGTGGGCATGGCAGCCAGAACCGATATAGAGACATTTTTTGAGAAAAAGGTGTTCCTTGAACTGTTTGTAAAAGTAGAGAAAGATTGGCGGAATAGAGATAAGCAGCTAAAAAGTTTTGGATACCAACTGAATTGAATGTATGATGTATGATGTATGA
>JAKSNX010000002.1 GCA_024405815.1 Paludibacteraceae bacterium
TCCAGCAACCACTTGCTAAGCTGCAAATCCACTTGCCGCATAGTTGATTCAAATTTTTAATGGTGTCGCTGCTCTTTTGTTAGTTTGTCAGACATAAATCAAGAACGAAATTACAATTTTTTTCTCATAAAAACAATAAAAAGCACAGCAAAGTTTGGCAATATCAGCAATTTATACTAATTTTGCAGTCCAAAAATCAGAACCGCCCGCTTAGGCGATTATAAATAATGTCAAACAACTAATTAAATTTATTTTATTATGACAAAGAAAACAATTAACATGCAGGGAGTCGAGGATTTCGACTGGAATGCGTACGAGAATGGCGCCGTAGAGTCATCTATGAGCCAAGAAGACCAAAAACAGGCTTACGACAAGACACTTAGCCAAATTAACACAAGTGATGTGGTTGAGGGTACAGTAATTGCCATGAACAAACGTGAGGTTGTAGTTAACATAGGCTACAAATCTGACGGTATTGTATCTATGAATGAGTTCCGTTACAATCCGGACCTTAAGATTGGAGATAAGGTAGAGGTCTTCATAGAATCACAAGAAGATAAAAAAGGACAACTAATCCTTTCACATAAAAGAGCCCGCAGCGCACGCTCTTGGGATAGAGTTAATGAGGCTCTTAACAACGATGAAATTATTAAGGGATTCATCAAGAGCCGCACAAAGGGCGGTATGATTGTGGATGTATTTGGTATAGAGGCATTCTTGCCAGGCTCACAAATAGATGTTAAGCCTATACGTGACTACGATGTATTTGTAGGCAAGACTATGGACTTTAAGGTTGTTAAGATTAACCATGAGTTCAAAAACGTAGTTGTATCTCATAAGGCTCTTATTGAGGCTGAGATTGAGCAACAGAAGAAAGAGATTATCAGCAAACTTGAGAAAGGTCAGGTACTTGAGGGTGTTGTTAAGGGCATAGAGCCTTACGGCTGCTTCATAGACCTTGGCGGTGTTGATGGTCTTATCCATATTACAGATCTATCTTGGGGTAGAATTTCTCACCCAAGTGAGATACTTACACTTGACCAGAAGATTAACGTGGTTATCCTTGATTTCAATGAGGAGAAGACACGTATAGCACTTGGTCTTAAACAACTTACTCCACAACCTTGGGAGGCACTTGACCCTAACTTGAAGGTAGGTGACAAGGTAACAGGTAAGGTTGTAGTTGTAGCAGATTACGGTGCATTTGTAGAGATTGCTCCAGGTGTTGAAGGTCTTGTACACGTATCAGAGATGAGCTGGTCACAGCACTTGCGTTCTGCACAGGATTTTGTTAAGGTTGGCGACACTATTGAGACCCAAATTCTTACTCTTGACCGCGATGAGCGTAAGATGTCTCTTGGTATCAAGCAACTTAAAGATGACCCATGGATTAACATCGATGAGAAATATGCAATAGGCAGCAAGCATACCGCTAAGGTACGCAATTTCACTAATTTTGGTGTATTTGTAGAACTTGAAGAGGGTGTAGATGGTCTAATCCACATCTCAGACCTATCTTGGACAAAGAAAATCAAACACCCATCAGAGTTCACCACTCTTGATGCAATGATAGACATCGTGGTTCTTGAGATAGATAAAGAGAACCGCCGTCTAAGTCTTGGACACAAGCAGTTAGAGGAGAACCCATGGGATACTTACGAGACTATATTTACAGTAGATTCTATTCACCAAGGTACCATTATAGAGATGATGGACAAGGGTGCAGTAATCTCTCTTGAGTATGGTATAGAGGGCTTTGCAACTCCTAAACACCTTGTAAAAGAAGATGGCTCACAAGCCAAACTTGATGAGAAACTTGACTTCAAGGTAATAGAGTTCAACAAGGACGCAAAACGTATTATCCTTTCTCACAGCCGTATATTTGAGGATGCTCAAAAGGCAGCCAACGGCGATGCTCCTGCTACAGAGAAGAAGGCTAAGAAAGCCAAGAAAGAGGACGCTCCACAAATGGAGAAGACTACCCTTGGCGATATAGAGGGTCTTGCACAGCTTAAAGAGCAACTTTCTAAGAGCGAGGCTAAGGCAGAGAAACCTGCTAAGGCAGAAAAGGCAGAGAAGGCACCTAAGGCTGAAAAAGCGGAAAAACCTGCCGCTAAGAAAGCTACAAAGAAAGCCGCCAAGGCAGACGATGCCGAAAAAGCAGAATAAAATTCTCTAACATAAAAAAGAAAGAAGAGCCATTGGCTCTTCTTTCTTTTTTACATCATACACCATACATCATACATCATACATCATACATTATAAATATACCTCCCCGTTTCAGACTCCTTACACTTTACAAGTTCTTCAGGGGTTCCCTCAAACACCACGGAACCACCATCATCGCCACCACCCGGACCTAAATCTATAATGTGGTCTGCCTGAACTATAACATCGGGGTTATGCTCTATAATAATAAGGGTGTGCCCATTCTCTATAAGCTTGTTAAACGCCTTAATAAGAGTGACTATATCTGAACTATGAAGCCCTGTTGTGGGCTCATCAAAAATAAACACTTTATTATGCTGTGAACCGCTAGCAAGTATAGATGCAAGCTTAACCCTCTGGCTCTCACCACCTGACAGCGTACTTGACGACTGTCCTAATTTTATATAGCCTATACCCACATCCTGTAGCGGTTTCAGACGCTTAACTATACGCTGTGCAGTTACATTGGAGTCCTCAGAAAAGAACTCAATGGCTTGATTCACAGTCATACACAACACATCATATATATTCACTCCCCTATACTTTACATCAAGCACCTCTTGCTTATAACGTTTGCCATGGCATGCATCACACTCAAGCACCACATCTGCCATAAACTGCATAGGCACCACTATTGTACCCTCACCCTGGCACTCCTCACATCTGCCTCCTGGTGTATTGAAAGAGAAATAAGAAGATGAGAACCCCATCTGCTTGGCAAGAGGCTGCTCTGCAAACAAGTTTCTTATCTCATCAAAAGCCTTTAGATATATACAAGGATTTGAGCGTGACGATTTTCCTATAGGGTTCTGGTCCACAAGTTCTATGCCGCCTATTAGGTTCAAACTACCCTCCAATGTTCCAAAACTGCCCACAGACTCCACCATATCACCCCTATAACGCTTAACCGCTCCATACAGAATATCTTTTACAAGGGTTGATTTTCCGCTACCACTTACGCCCGTCACCACAGTCATAACCCCGATAGGGAACTTTACGCTAATGTTTTTAAGGTTATTCTGCGTTGCACCCTTAATCTCTATATAG
The DNA here is from genome assembly GCA_024405815.1 of Paludibacteraceae bacterium. Lineage (GTDB taxonomy): Bacteria > Bacteroidota > Bacteroidia > Bacteroidales > Paludibacteraceae > Enterocola. The sequence continues at coordinate 3,256 of JAKSNX010000002.1, forward strand.
TTATTCCAACGGCGGCGTACAGTTGGCACAGGTGTCTTAACCAGCGTATCTACATAATCTTTAGGAGACCCCTCATAAACCACATTTCCGCCTAATCTGCCTGCTCCAGGACCTATATTTATAACATAATCTGCGGCGGCTATAATCTTCTCATCGTGTTCCACCACAACCACAGTATTGCCTATCTGCTGTAGTCTTCTTAACACACCTATAAGTTGGTCTGTGTTTTTAGGGTGAAGCCCTATACTTGGCTCATCAAGTATATATAATGACCCTACAAGGCTGCTACCAAGCGATGTGGCAAGATTTATTCTCTGACTCTCACCACCCGATAGCGTATTTGACGCACGGTTAAGTGTAAGATACTCAAGCCCCACATCCACCAAATAGCCTAAACGGGATTTTATCTCTGCAAGTAGTTTACTTGCCGCACTCTGCTCATACTCAGTAAACTGAGCGTTATCAAAAAACGCAAGCAGTTTGTTTATAGGCATCGCTGTAAGTTCAGTTATTGACTTACCGCACACCTTAACATACTGAGCCTCAAGCCTTAAACGTGTACCATCGCAATCAGGGCAAACGGTCTTACCCCTATAGCGGCTCAGCATTACACGATACTGAATCTTGTACTGGTTCTGCTCCACAAACCTAAAGAACTCATTAAGCCCATAAAAATACTCGTTGCCTGTCCAGAGTAACTTTTTCTGCTCAGGTGTAAGTTCAAAATATGGCTTGTGAATCGGGAACCCGAATTTTGAGGCATGGCGTATAAGATTCTGCTTATCCTCGCCCATAAGTTTGCCACGCCAAGGTGCTATGGCATCTTCATAAATGGAGAGTGTCTTGTTTGGCACCACCAAATTCTCATCTATACCTATTACATTACCAAACCCCTGACATGTAGGGCATGCCCCCATCGGGCTGTTAAAATTAAACAGCTGTTCAGACGGCTCCTCAAACTTTATTCCGTCTGCCTCAAAATTCTCAGAAAACTCCTTATCCCCTACAAAACATACCCCTCCCCCCTCATAAAACGCAGTCTCCACAGAGTCTGCCATTCTGTTCAGAAAAGCCTGTTCCGCCGATGCTGTAAACCTCTCTACCACAAGCAATAAACTATTGTATGGTTTTGCCACGTCAAAATCATCTATCCTAATCACCTCTCCATCTACATACACGCGGCTGAAACCCTGCGTTTTAAGCACTCTAAGCTTAGCGGAATCCTTTATCGGTGCCATAAGCATAGAGACTGTACCCTCCTCCATTTTAGAAATGTAGTCAAGCACATCTTTAACGGTGTGTTTTGTCACCACACTACCCGATATAGGAGATACCGTCTTACCTATACGGGCAAAAAGCAGTTTAAGATAATCGTAAATCTCTGTAGATGTGCCTACTGTGGAACGTGGATTGCGGGTCTTGACCTTCTGCTCCACTGCAATGGCTGGCGGCAGATGGTCAATAAAATCCACATCGGGGTGCTGTTTGTTGCCTACAAACTGACGTGCGTATGATGATAGGCTCTCCACATAACGGCGTTGCCCCTCAGTATACAAGGTGTCAAAGGCAAGTGACGATTTGCCACTGCCACTGACACCTGTAATTACAACAAACTTACCTGCAGGAATGTTAACATCTATATTTTTCAGATTGTTAACCCTTGCCCCTCTAATATTTATCTGACTATTGTCTATAAGACTTGTCCTCCGTTAGATGGAAAGTGTTCTAAGTGCGTTAAACAGACGCTTGTTAATAGGTTTGTCGTCCTTAATGGCACGTGAGAACGGAACATACACAATCTCATCGTTTACAATACCTACCATAATGTTACGCTGACCTTCAAGCAGAGCCTCAATGGCGGCCACGCCCATACGGCTTGCAAGAATACGGTCTTGAGCAGACGGTGTACCGCCACGCTGGATATGACCAAGTATAACCTCACGTACATCGTACTCAGGGTGCAGTTTTCTGGCAGCCTCAGCAATACCTTTGGCACCACCTGTAACATCGCTCTCTGCCACAAGCACAATACTACTGTTCTTGGTTTTACGGAATCCGTTACCTACAACCTCTTCAAGCACCTCTTTCTTAATCTCCTCCTCAGGTATTACGGCAGCCTCTGCACCGGCGGCTATAGCGGCGTTAAGTGCAAGGAAACCAGCATCACGACCCATAACCTCTACAAAGAACAGACGCTCATGAGACGATGCTGTGTCACGTATTCTATCCACACACTCTATCACTGTATTCAGTGCCGTGTCGTACCCGATGGTGAAGTCAGTGCCACACAAGTCATTATCTATGGTACAAGGCAGACCTACAACAGGCATATTGTACTCTTCTGCAAAATTCTTGGCACCTGTGAATGTACCGTCACCGCCAAGCACTATTAATGCATCTATATTATGCTTTTGTATTGTCTCATACGCTTTTTTTCTGCCTTCAGGTGTAGTAAACTCCGGACAACGTGCTGTCTTAATGATGGTACCGCCACGTTGAATAATATTACTTACGTCCTGAGTCTTAAACTCCACCACCTCATCGGTGATAAGACCTTTGTAACCACGATATATGGCACATACCTTCATGCCATTACAAATAGCGGCACGCGTAACCGCCCTTAAACCTGCATTCATACCTGGTGCGTCACCTCCCGATGTCAGAACACCAACTGTTTTAATTTGAGCCATAATAAATATAATTGAAAATTGAAAGTTAAAAGTTATTCATACATCATACATCATACATCAATCCCTTGTCCCTTGACCCTTGACCCTATCTCCTCCATCTGCCACATCGGGGTACTGGTGGCACCGCAAATGCCCACACTTTCAGCCCCGTCAAACCACCTCATGTCTATCTGCCCCGCATTCTGGATAAAATGGCTATTCCTGTTTGCCGCATAACATGTATCAAACAGTGCCTTTGCATTGGAACTTTTGTCGCCACCCACAAAAATAATAACATCATGACGTTTTGCAAAATTCTCTATCTTCTGCTGACGACCCGCCACCTGACGGCATATAGTGTCGTATGCCGTAAAACTTGCACCGCTAACCATTCTACCCTCAAAAAAATCACTCAAAGCCCTAAATCCATCAATAGATTTGGTTGTTTGTGAGAATAAAAGAATGCTCTTGCCAAAATCTATTTTTGAAATACCCTGCTCATCATCTATACCCTCCACTACTATAGCCTTGCCGTCTGTCTGCCCCACCAGTCCGTTCACCTCTGCATGTCCGTTCTTACCATATATAACTATCTGTGCATCGGGGTGCTCTGTATAAGCCTTACGTATTTTCTGCTGTAATTTCAGCACCACCGGGCAAGTGGCATCTATAACCCTGATACCCAACTCTTTTGCAACCTTATACGTAGATGGCGGCTCCCCATGAGCCCTAAACAGCACTCTGTTACCATTGTGGGCAGGCAAGTCTCTATGGTTTATAACCACCAACCCCCTCTCAGCCAAACGTTTAACCTCATCGCCGTTATGGACTATATCTCCCAAGCAGTATAGAGGCTCTACGCTGCCGCCCAACTCTGTCTCTGCCTTGGTTATGGCATTCACCACTCCAAAACAGAAACCTGAATCGCCGTCTATCTCAACCTTTAGTCCTGACATGCCTCTTTAAATTTCTCCATAACCCACAAATTCTGCTCATCTATAGTCATATTGCTGTTATCCAGCACTATAGCATCATCTGCCCTACGCAGTGGGCTTACGGCTCTTGTCTCGTCCAAATGGTCACGCTCCTTAACATTGGCAAGTATCTCATCATAATCGGCACTCTGCCCTTTTGCCTTCAGCTCATCAAATCTGCGGCGGGCACGAATGGCGGCATCGGCGGTAACAAAAAGTTTAAGTTCCGCATTTGGGAAAACCACTGTACCTATATCCCTGCCGTCCATAACCACACCACCCTTATCTCCCATAGCCTTCTGCAATTTAACCAGATGTGCCCTAACCTCAGGTATTGCACTTACATGGCTTACTGCCTTGCTGACCTCAATACCACGTATCTCGCTCTCCACACTTTCACCATTCAGCATAGCCTTGCCATCGGGTGCAAAAGTTATAGCCACATTATCAAGGTCAGAGGCAAGCCTCTCCACATCAACCACACCACCTGAAACATAATTGTGTCTTAAAGCATATAATGCCACAGACCTGTACATTGCACCTGTATCTACATATATATAGCCCACACTTTTAGCCAAAGTCTTTGCCATAGTGCTTTTTCCACACGATGAGTAACCGTCAACCGCTACAGTAATGTTTTTCATAGTGCCTTCTTGTTTATTTTGTTTAAGTTGATGCCAAATGTAAAATGTGCCGTAACAGACGATGAACTATAAAATGCTATGCCTATGCCAAACCTTACCATCTTTACATTGCCGCCACCGCCAAAAGATAATCCTGCCAATGACAGCACATTAGGGTTTTTCAGGCTTAATCCTCTGTCAAAATTATAAGATAGAGCCACCCAGAATTTTTCTGACTTAGGCACTATATCCAGACCTATTATAAATTTCTTACCTATCATCAGCCCTGCCTTACCCTCATTCTCATCCTTATTCCAACGCTGAAGATTCTGCAGTGTAAGGTTCAGCACAAGCGGAGCCTTAGCCAATCTTTTGCTTACACCCAATGCAAGGTTCATAGGCATCCAGTCATTAGCCATAACTATACCGTGCGGACCCGCTATCTTACCTCCAAAGTTCTGTAGTACAAGCCCCACGTTTACAAGCGATACCGTATCGTGGAACATGATTCCCACATCAGACCCCAATGAGAACGACGTGTAGCCACCATAACTGTTTATCACAGGTTTAAGCGTGACACCTATTGTAAAATATCTGTTAAGATAGCGTGAGTAGGTGGCAAGAAAGGCAAAATCATTAGCAGTAACCTTGCCTGTAGGCACTCCGTACTTGTCATATCCGTCCATTGTTCCGTACATTGTGGCTTGAAATCCCACTTGAAAAGCATCCTTATCAGAGAATTTCATAGAATATGTGCCACTTGTATATCCCGTACTTTTCATATATACGGCACCATTTATATGGATTTGTTTCTCTGACTCCGTACGCAGTGCAGCAGGGTTGGAGAAGGCAAACATCGGGTCAGTATCTATGTAAGAGACTATATTTCCGCCCAATGCAGCCGTATGTGCGGATACAGGCGCCTCCAAAAAAGAACTGAAAGCCGTACCCATTTGCTGTGCATATACAGGTACCCCGTCAAATGCCGCAAGGCAAACGGCAACAATCCATATAAGTATATCCGAATTTCTTCTCACCCTAATTTATTAAAAACCTTCAAATTTAGTAAAAAATTCTTAAACTTGGCATCAAAATGCATTTATATAAAAAAAATAATTACAAAAATGCAATTATGTAAAAAAAAAACATTACATTTGCAAACGGCTTTATGGGACAAGGCCACCAAAGAGTATAACTTATTAAAAAATAATATGGAAATAAAAAAATCACCTAAGGCTGATATTGAGAACAGGAAATCCACGTCTGTACTTATTGGTCTTGTTGTTGCTCTTGGCATTATGTTCGTAGCGTTTGAATGGGCTCAGAGTGACATTAAGATTTATGACGAGGCTCTTCAGGATGCCGTTCAGGAAGATGAAGAGATGGTAGAGGTTACATTTAGAGATGAGACACCGCCGCCGCCTCCACCACCAGAGCCGGAGACTGTACTTAGTGACGTTATTGAGATTAAGGAGAACACAGCAGATGTTCAGACTGCTGATTTCTCTGCTGAAGATGATGCCAACAAGCGTGTAGAGGTACATGAGGTTGTAGTGGCACAAGAGGAAGAGGATGAAGAGCAGAAAATCCACGTAGTAGTAGAAAAAATGCCTGAGTTCCCTGGCGGTCCGGAGGCTATGAACCGTTATCTGTCCAGAAACATCAAATATCCGCTTATTGCACAAGAGAACAACATCCAAGGTCGTGTTATATGCCAATTTGTTGTAAACCAAGATGGTAAGATTGTAGATGTTCAGGTTGTACGTGGCGTTGAGGCAAGCCTTGATGCTGAAGCAGTCAGAGTAATAAAGTCTATGCCTGCATGGACTCCTGGAAAGCAAGGCGGTAAAAATGTACGTGTAAAATACACGCTGCCTATAAGATTTAAACTATAAGGCCGCAAGGTCTATGCTATAGGAAAACAACCTTTCGTATCTATATTCCGGAAGGTTGTTTTTTGTGATATGGAGATTGAAGAATATATAGAAAGAGCTATTTTAGTTGGTCTTATCACCCCACTGCAAGATGAACGCAAAGCGGTGGAGTATATAGATGAGTTGGAGTTTTTAGCTGATACAGCAGGTGCTGTCACCGTTAAAAAATTCTTCCAAAAACTTGACTATGCCAATTCCAAAACCTTTGTAGGCTCAGGCAAGTTAGAAGAAATCAAGTCTTTTGTGAAAGAGAACGACATTAACCTTGCCATTTTTGACGATGAGCTGTCTCCTGCCCAATTGCGTAACTTGGAGGCTGAACTACAAATTAAGATTCTTGACCGTACCAATCTTATTTTGGATATTTTTGCTAAAAGAGCACAGACCGCCCATGCTAAGACTCAGGTGGAACTGGCTCAGTGCAAATATATGCTGCCCCGCCTTACAAGGTTATGGACACACCTTGACCGTCAGCGTGGTGGTATAGGAATGCGTGGTCCGGGTGAAACTCAGATAGAGACAGACCGTAAGATTCTTCTGCGTAAGATATCTCTACTGAAAGAAGAATTGGTGCATATAGACAAGACTAAAAGCGTACAGCGTAAAAACAGAGGGAAACTTGTGCGTGTGGCACTTGTAGGATACACTAATGTGGGTAAATCCACCTTAATGAACCTGCTCAGCAAAACTGATGTACTGGCAGAAAACAAGCTATTTGCCACTCTTGACACTACTGTACGCAAGGTAATAGTAAGCAACCTGCCGTTTCTCTTATCAGACACCGTGGGATTTATACGCAAACTGCCTACAGACTTGGTAGAGTCATTTAAATCCACACTTGATGAGGTGCGTGAGGCAGATATTCTGGTACACATTGTAGATATATCGCACCCCTGTTTTGAAGAGCAGATAGAGGTAGTGGAAAAAACACTGAGTGAACTTGACTCCAAAAGCAAGCCTCTGATTATGGTCTTTAACAAGATTGACGCCTACTCTTATAAAGAGAAAGATGCAGATGACCTTACAGAGAGAAGCAGGGAGAATATCTCCTTAAATGAATTAAAGGAGACATGGATGTCAAAACTTAAAGAGAACTGTATCTTTATATCGGCAAAAAACAAGATAAACATTGAAGAACTTAAACAGTTGTTGTATGACAGAGTTAAAGAGATTCATACACAACGGTTCCCTTATAATGATTTTTTATTTGAATACTACGATGAGGAAACTAAGTGAACATGAAATTAAGACACTGGAGGCACAAGCATGCACTTGCAGTGACTGGAGTAAGGTTAGCGTAGCAGACTCTTTCTCTACAGACTATGTTAAGCATGTACATTTTTCAGGTAACATAACATTAGGTGTTTTTGAGAAAGAGATTGCCGCCAAAGGTGGCATTGTACGCCATAGCGGTATTTTCCATGCCACCCTACATAACTGCAATGTGGGTAATAATGTATTTATAAACAAGATAAACTGCTACATTGCAAATTACAATATAGGCGATGACTGTTTTATAGAGAACACAGAACTGGTGGTGACAGACGGTGTCTCATCGTTTGGCAATGGTACACAGATAGCACTTCTGAACGAGGGTGGCGGCAGAGAGATTATTATGAGTGACCACCTGTCGTCACATCTTGCCTATATAATGGCTATCTACCGTCATCGCGATAAATGTATAGAAAAAATCAAGGATATCATCTGCAGCTACAGCAAGCAGATATCATCTGCCACAGGCACTATAGGCAATAATGTAAAGATTATAAACTGCGGACGTATTGAGAACGTGCGCATCGGGGATTCAGCCACTATAGAGGAGACAAGCAACCTTACAAACGGAAGCATAAACAGCAATAAGTATGACCCCGTATATATAGGTCAGAATGTAATTGCCAAAAACTTTATTATATCATCGGGTAGCATTGTAACTGACGCCTCTTTGGTTGAAAACACATTTATAGGGCAAGGGGTACAGATAGGCAAACATTTCTCTATCTATGACTCTGTATATTTCAGTAATTGTCAAGGATTCCACGGTGAGGCTTGTGCCATATTTGGCGGACCATTTACCGTTACTCACCATAAATCAAGCCTGCTGATTGCTGGTATGTTCTCTTTTCTTAATGCAGGCAGTGGCTCTAACCAAAGCAACCACATGTACAAACTTGGTCCTATGCACCAAGGCGTGGTGGAGAGAGGTTCAAAGACCACAAGTGACTCATATATTCTATGGCCTGCCAAGGTGGGCGCATTCTCTTTAGTTATGGGTAGGCACACACAACATTCTGATACGTCAAGTCTGCCTTTCTCTTATCTGATAGAGAACGACGATGCCACCTTTATAGTACCAGGTGTAAACCTAAAGAGTGTGGGAACCATTCGTGATGCGCAAAAATGGCCTAAGCGTGACCGCCGCAAAGACCCAGACAAATTAGACTGCATAAATTTCAATCTGCTTAGTCCATACACCATACAGAAAATGTATGCCGGTATAGATGTTCTTAAAAATCTGCAGGCACTATCAGGTGAGACCTCTGAAACTTACTCTTATCAGAGTTCAAAAATCACCAACGATGCTCTGCATCATGGTCTTAAATACTATAATATGGCTATTGAGAAATTTCTTGGAAACTCTATTATCAAGCGTTTGGAAGGGACTAAATTCAAGAGTATAGATGAGATTAGGGCTCAACTTAAACCATCTACAGAGGTGGGACTTGGAACATGGGTTGACATATCGGGTCTGATAGCACCTAAAAGTGAGATATCCAAACTGCTTGACGATATAGAGCAAGGCATATTAAATAGTGTGTCTGATATAAATGAGCGTTTCCGCTGCATTCACTCCAACTATTATGAGTATGAGTGGACTTGGGCATTGGAGAAACTGGAACAGAAATTTGGCAAGCCATACACTGAATTTACCGTTGATGATATTATAAATCAGGTGGAGACTTGGCGTTCTAACGTGGTGGAACTTGACAAAATGCTGTATGAGGACGCTAAGAAAGAGTTTAATCTTATAGCACGTACCGGATTTGGCGTAGATGGTAACGACGATACCAAACAGCGTGACTTTGCAAATGTACGCGGTAATTTTGAGGATAATCCGTTTGTTACTGCCGTACTTGAGCATATAAAGAAAAAGACGGCATTAGGCAATGAACTTATATCAAGAGTAAACATTTAACCATCATACATCATACATCATACATCATACATTGTCTATCATAACAGCCTACATAAAACATTGGTTTACATCCAAACCAAGGGGTGGATTTGGAATCCACTCCCCTTTTGTATATAGGTTTGTAACCGATGTTATTGAATGCAAACACCAATACTATGCCTACCTCGATGTGGAAAGGTTCCGCCGTGCGTGGCTTAGCGATAAGATGGAGATAGATTTCACAGATTACGGAACCCGCCCATCGGGTAAAAGAAAAATCTGCGATATTGCAAAAACAAGTCTAAAGAGCAAGGATTTAGCACAACTCATTTACAGAATTGCACTTAGCAACCACAGCCATAACATTTTAGAGCTTGGAACATCGTTAGGCATAACCACTATGTATCTTGCACTTACAGATTCAAAGGCACGTGTAGTGTCACTTGAAGGGTGTCAGGCTGTGGCAAACTGCGCTATATCAGCACTAAATCTTAGGGGCATAAAAAACGTGGAGATTGTGACAGGAAATATAGACAACACAATAAAAGGGGTGGTATCTACGTTTGATAGTTTGGACTTTGTGCTTTTTGATGCCAATCACAGAAAAGAGCCCACTCTTAGTTATTTTAAAGAGTGCCTGTCTAAAGTTCACGACAATACAATATTTGTGTTTGATGATATAAATCACTCCGATGAGATGCGTGAAGCGTGGGCAGAGATTTGCGGCAATGAAAAAGTCAGGGTTACCATAGATATTTTTCATCTTGGAATCGTGTTTTTTAATAAAAAACTAAAAAAAGAGCATTATAAAATAAGGTATTGATGAAAGTTTATACAAAAACAGGCGATGACGGCACCACCTCACTTATCGGAGGCAAACGTGTAAGCAAGACAGATGTGAGGCTGGAGATTTATGGCACATTAGATGAACTGAGCAGCTTTATTGGCATGCTTAAATGTGACGGCATACCATCTGATGATGCCGCCTCTTTAGGTAGAATTCAGAAGATTCTTACTAAAATTAATATGTTGTATGCCTCACCCGATGCCACCACAGACGCAAAATTCCCGTTTGATAATGCCGACACACTATGGTTAGAGGAACAAATTGACAAAACAAGTGCCGATTTGCCACCTATTACAGATTTCCTTATACCAGGCACCAACTCAAAAAACGCGCTTGCCAATGTATGCAGAACCGTATGCCGCAGAGCCGAGAGAAATATATATAAATTAGAACTGTTTGAAAATCAGCAAAAAGCATCTGTTTTCATAAACCGTTTAAGTGATTATTTGTTTGTTTTAGGCAGAAAATTGGAATAACTTAAAAAATTTGCTATCTTTGCACGCTGATTAAAAAAAATTTTTATAAAAAATGTATTGGACTTTGGAACTTGCATCAAAATTGGAAGATGCACCTTGGCCTGCTACCAAAGAAGAGCTAATAGACTTTGCAGTACGTTCTGGAGCACCTCTAGAGGTGATTGAGAACTTACAAGAGATAGAAGACGAAGGGGAAATTTACGAGACAATAGAGGACATTTGGCCCGATTATCCAAGCAAGGAAGACTTCTTCTTTAATGAAGATGAGTATTAAAATTGCTTGAAAATGTGTATTATTCAAAATTTTGTTGTATCTTTGCATATTGATAAATGCGAATAGGGCGTTTCATACCGGTAATTTGTGGGTGTTTGTTAGCCATCTATTCGTATGGACAGCAAAGCATTGAATTTAGTCAATACACGCTGAATCTCAAGAGTTTAAACCCTGCGGCGGTAGGGGCTGACGATATGATTACAATCTTTGGAACATTCCGTTCTCAGTATGCAGGATTTGAGAATGCGCCAATTACGTATTACGTCAGTGCTGATTTAGGTTTTAAGATTGGAAAGACAAAACACGGTGCCGGACTCAGTTTTTATGACAATTTAGTGGGGCTTTACCGCTATCAGGACATAAATTTGATGTACGCCTACCGTATTGCCATTAAAGATAGTTACCTTGCTTGCGGTTTTAATTTGGATTTTTCAACCACAAGCATAAACAAGGATAAGATACAGACTGTGGAGAGTGACTATCATGATTCATCAGACCCTGCGTTAGATGGGGCTTGTAACGATTTTAAGGTTGATTTGGGTGTAGGTCTGATGTTTTACAATAAAAAATGGTATGCAGGTGCATCACTTATGAATATAATTGCACCTAAGTATCAGATGAGCGAGAATGTGTTTTTTAAGCGTAAGAGAAACTTACGGTTTATGGGCGGATACAATATTTCATTTGCAAATCCGTTATATAAGCTAAAGACCTACGCCACTATCAACACAGATTTTGTAACATTTATCGGGCAGATAGGTGCAAACATAGAGTACAAGGAGAGTTATTGGGGCGGTTTGGCGTACAGAATAGACGGAGCAGTTGTATTTATGGCGGGGGTAAGAGTCCTTAACGGGCTTGTGATAGGATACTCTTTTGATTTGCCCACCTCTAAGTTAATTAAGTCAGCGGGGTGTCATGAGGTGGTTCTGTCTTACAGTTTTAATGTGGATTTATCAAAAAAAAATAAATATAAAAGTATTAGATACCTATAATCACGAACAAATATGAAAAAATTACCATTGTTCATTTTTGCCATCGCCTTACTTACCGGCTGTAGTAACAGCGGCAGCGGCGAGCTTGTTGGCGTAGGCGGAACCTCTTGGAAAGAACCAAATCCATACGGAATGGTTTTTATTAAACAAGGCTCATTCACTATGGGTGCAAATGACCAGGATGCTAACTGGGCTGCCAGTTCAGGGCAGAAAATTGTATCAATAGATGCCTTTTGGATGGATGAGACAGAAATCACTAACAGAGAGTATAAACAGTTTGTATATTGGGTAAGAGACTCCATCGCTATGGAGAAACTTATAGCCGCAGAAGGTGAGGATTCTCAATTTGCAACCAAAGAGAAAAAGACAGGCGATTTAGTCTATAAAATAGGCAACCGTCCTAACGATAAGGAGAAAGAAGGGATTGAGAGGCTTCCAAAGCTGAATTGGGACGAGAAAATTCCTTGGCTGAAACCTGCCACAGATGAGCAGGCTATTGCCATAGATTCCATGTTCTACTCCGATGAAGAGTCTATCTCTCTTACAAGAGAGCTTAACGGTCACATTCTTAACTACAAATACCGTTGGATAGACTACAATCAAGCAGCACTTAAACGTAATAAATTTGATGCCAACACAGCTAGTTATCACAGCGATTTATCTATGCTTGGCAAAGGTAAGGACAGTGCAGACTGCATGATTAAGAAAGATACCGCTTACATTGACAGCGAGACAGGTCACATCATTAATCAGACTAAGTTTGTAGAACTTAAATCACGTAGGGATTTCATTAACTCACGTATAATAAATGTATATCCTGACACACTTTGCTGGATAAGGGATTTTACCTATTCTTACAACGAGCCTTATACCAAAATGTATTTCTACCACGATGGTTACGGAGACTACCCTGTTGTAGGTGTTAACTGGGAGCAGGCAAGTGCATTCTGCCATTGGCGTACCACCTATTATAATATGGCTCAGATAAGAAATCGTCAGCCTATAGTACAAGACTACAGGCTCCCTACAGAGTCTGAGTGGGAATATGCCGCACGTGGTGGCAGAAATCTCTCAATGTATCCTTGGGGTGGCGAGTACATACGTACTGCAAGAGGTTGCTTCTTGGCTAACTTCAAACCTCAGCACGGAAATTACGTAGCAGACGGTTGGATGGTGGCATCTAAGGTAGGTTCTTTCCCACCTAATGATTACGGACTATACGATATGGCAGGTAACGTGGCAGAGTGGACATCATCTGCATACCATGAGTCTAACTATAGTTTTGTTAACGACCTTAACCCAAGCTACAACTACAACTCACGCTCTAACGAGCCTGAAATCATGAAACGTAAAGTGATTCGTGGCGGTTCTTGGAAAGATATAGGTTACTACCTACAGTGTGCTACACGTACATACGAGTATCAGACAGAGACCAAGTCTTTCATAGGTTTCCGTTGTGTACGTAGTGTAATAGGTGCAAACTATCAATAATTGAATATAAAACAAATAGTAAAACAATCTTAAAATTAAAAAACAATGGGAAACTTTTTTTCAACCCCTAAGGGTAAAAGAATCACAGGTTACGCATACGGTTTAGGTGCGTCTGTAGTTATCATCGGTGCATTATTTAAAATTCAACACTATCCAGGTGCTGGTATTATGCTTGGTGTAGGTATGGGTATTGAGGCATGTTTGTTCGCAATTTCAGCATTTGAGGACCCACATCCAGAATATCACTGGGATAAGGTATTTCCACAGCTATTAGGTGGTGACGGTGCCCCTATACTTGGCGGTGGCATGACAGAGACTACAGTTCCAGGTGGAAAAGCAGGTAACTCAATAGACGATATAGCTAAGGCAGGCAAGCTATCAGAGAGCGATGTACAAAGACTTAATGAGGGCATACGTAAATTGTCTGAATCGGCATCACAAATAGGTGACATAACCGCTGCTGTTTCCGCTTCAAGCAATTACGCTAAGAGCATGAACAATGCTTCAGACTCAATTGCAGCATTTGCCGCTACACAAGCATCTCTCAAAACATCATCTGACTCATTGTTTGCATCTTATAAGACAGTTGCAGAGAGCATGGGTAACGTTGCTTCTGACGCTCAAGGTTATATGCGTGAGATGCAAGGCATTACCAAGAACCTTGCTTCTATCAATGCAAGCTATGAAATGCAGGTTAAATCTATCAGCGAGCAGGCTGGTATAGTAACAGAGGTTAATGATAACTTAAAGAAAGTTCAGACCGCTATGGGCGAGGCAGCCATAGAAACAGCCGCATTCAAGGATCAGGCTACAAAACTTACACAACAGGTAAGCAGCTTGAACAGTGTATATGGCAATATGCTTAACGCATTTAACGCAAGAGTGTAATTAATCTGAAGTTTCAAAATAAGTAAATGAATAAAAACTTATGAGTGCTACTAATTGTCCGGAAACCCCGAGACAGAAAATGATAAGTATGATGTACCTCGTTTACACCGCTTTGCTGGCGTTAAACGTATCTACTGACGTACTGAATGGCTTTACTGTAGTACAGAAGAGCTTAAAGCAGGCTATGGTCAGTGTAGAAGGTATAAACAATAGCCTTATGGTGGAGTTTGCGAATAGCTACACACAAAACCCTGTTAAGGTAGGACCTCAGTATGCCAAAGCTCAGGAGGTTCAAAAAATGTCTGATGCCCTATATAACCAAATAGAGCAAATGAAAATCAGAATCATCCGTGAGTGCGACGGTCTTGACCCAGCTGTAGTTCCTGACGACAGCGTTACAGTAGAGAAACTACAGGCAAGGGATAATCTTGACAAATCTTACCAGATTGCAGTTTATGAAGGATATGGTCAGAGACTGAAAGACAGCATCAACGCATTCGCTGATTATACTGCAAAAATTGCAGAGGGTGATACAGCGTTACACGTAGTTAAAGATGAGGCCATAATTGCAACAATACGCCGAAACTTTGACACAAGTGACCAACCTAATCCTGAAGACCCTACAAACCCTACTACTTGGGAGGTTAGAATGTTTGAACACATGCCAGCCATTGCAGCCATGACATTGCTTACACAGTATCAACAGGCAGTAAGAAACACAGAGTCTAACATTATCAAATACTTGCAGAGTGCTACAGAGGCAGGTGACTTCCGTGTAAACAAAATTACAGCAGAGGTTATTCCTGTATCGTCATACGTTACACGTGGCAGCCAATACGAGGCTCGTATTATTCTTGCTGCAGTTGACTCTACAAAACGTCCTAAGATAACAGTTAACGGACAAGTTATAGAGGGTGAGGTTTATAGAGCTGGATGCGGTAGCCTTGGAGCATTTAATATTGCAGGTACTATAGATCTACCAAGAGCAGACGGCTCAGTAAACTCATACGAGTTCCAATCATCTTACGTTGTAGGTGAGCCTACAGCTATTGTATCAGCAGATAAGATGAATGTATTTTACGCTGGTATAGATAACCCTATGAGTGTATCTGTTCCTGGTGTTCCTACACAGAATCTGTCAGTTTCCGCCACTAACGTAAAGAAACTTTCTCAGAAAGGTGCCGGTTGGGTTATAGTTCCTGACAAGGTAGGTGTAGAGTGCAAGATTAACGTTACAGTTAAGGGTGAGAACGGTAAAAATCAGGTTTTTGCACCTAAAATATTCCGTGTAAAACAATTGCCTCCTCCAGTTGCTTACATTGCATATAAAGAGAACGGAGCTCCCGCTAAATATAAAGGACAAAAACCATTCTCTAAAGCAAACCTTATAGGTGCAAGCGGCGTTCAGGCAGAATTGGACGATGCCGATATTGAAGCCAACTTCACTGTAGTAGGATTTAAGATGAAAGTGGTTGACTCTATGGGTAACTGGAAGACTGAGATTTCAGAGAACTCTAACTTTACAGATAAACAGAAAGCTCTTATACGTGCTATGGGTAAAGGCAAGCAGTTCAATATATCTGAGGTTAAGGCAAAAGGTCCAGACGGACTTACCCGTATGCTTCCTACAATAGAAGTATTAGTAAATTAATATATCAATATGAAATCAATTTATAAAACATTACTTATAGGTATTACGGCATTTATAGCCATACCTATGACAGCACAGGAGACCGCACTGGAACCTGAACAGGAGACTGTACAGGCAGCACAGAATACAGAAAACTCTTTCTTTGATGGTAATGGTGGTGTTATAGATTCTAATTTGCCTACAAGTATAGACCTTAGTGAAAGAAAGCCTATAGAATATAACAATCCACGTACAGACGATGTGGTATGGCAACAGGTTGTATATAGAATTATTGATTTGCGTGAGAAAATCAACTTCCCTCTATACTTCCCTATTTTGTCCGGAGACCACAGACAAAGTCTCTTTACAACCATATTCCGTCTTCATGAGCAGGGAAAAATAAAGGGTTTTGAGTACGAGGATACACGTGAGATATTCACAAAGGAGAAAGAGGTTAAGTTTGATGATATACTTAAGAAGTATGGTGTAATGATTACATACAACATAGACTCTCTTAGTGGTGACACTTTAGGCCAATCAGTTGATGAAGTTGATATTCCAAACAGAGATGTTATAAAATACTATCTTAAAGAGGTTTGGTATTTTGACAAGAATAACTCCACTTATAATGTAAGAATCTTAGCTATATGTCCTAAGATTTACACTATGAACAATGATGGCGCTCTTGAGAGTAACCCTATTGCTTGGTATCCTTTTGATATGCTCAGACCATATCTTGCACAGCAGGAGGCTCTGCTTACAGATGCCAACAACGGTGCCCGTGAGACAATGGATGATTTGTTCATAAAACGTAAATTCGGCAGTTATATCTACAAGATGTCCAACACAAGAAACAGAAACCTTATAGAGTATAACGTTAATACCGAAGAGGCTCATAAAGAGCAGAATAGAATCAAGACAATGCTTATAAATTACGAGCAGGATCTCTGGGAGTATTGATTAGCATAAAATTAAATAAAAAAGCCGAAACGTAAATAACGTTTCGGCTTTTTTATTTGGAAAAATATGAGTAAATTTGCAGTTTATTATGTATCTTGCATAAAATATAAGTAGGATTGTTCCGTTTATATGTAAATGAAGAACTTAGAAAGGTTAAAACATTTATTTATAGTGCTTATTATAAGCCTTTTGGCTATAGATGCATCGGCGGAGTACAATCATGAGCTTGGCGTTACCGGTGGTGTGTCGTTCTATTTGGGAGACGCTAACTATAAGACCCCGTTCTGGAAGCCAAGAATGGCAGTCGGCGGTATGTACAGATACAATATAGACACCCGTTGGGCTATAAAGGTAAGTGCCATATATGCTCAGGTAGAGGGAGATACAAGAGATTTTGGCTATATATTGCCTGGTGTGGAGTATGCCACATTTAAAAGAAGTTATGTAGATGCCTCGCTTAGCGTTGAGTTTAATTTTTTTGACATCGGGGAGGCGAAATACGCAATAGGTCAATACAAAGCCACCCCATATATTATGGTAGGAGTAGGACTTACAGCCTACAGTGACCTTTTGAATGCTAAAAACATGTACCACGTAAACATACCTGTGGGAATTGGAGGCAAATGGAAGATAAACAAGCGTTTCACCCTTGGTTTGGAATGGACAATACATAAAATGTTTATTGATGACTTTGATGTCACATCATCAAGCAACATAATATTGGACAATCCGTACAAAACCAAGAAGAACGGATTTTTTGATACGGACTGGTACTCTATCTGTAATTTATATCTAACAGTAAACCTGTTTGACACTAAACGTTTTTGTAGATAATATGAGCGATTTTAAGGATAAAATAAATTTAGACGCACTACCCCAGCACGTTGCCATAATAATGGACGGCAACGGCAGATGGGCTAAGGCAAACGGCAAGCCACGTGTTTTTGGACACACTAACGGCGTAAAATCTGTACGAGCAGTTACAGAGGCGGCGGCAGAGCTGCAAATAAAATATCTGACCCTTTATGCCTTCTCTACAGAGAATTGGAATCGTCCGGCAGAGGAGGTCAGTGCCTTAATGGGTCTGCTTGTATCCACCATCGAGTCTGAGACAGAGACTCTTTTAAAGAACAACGTAAGGCTTACCACTATAGGAGATACCAAGCGTCTGCCTAAACCTGTATATGACAAACTTAAAGAGTGTATTGCCAAGACAGCAGGCTGCACAGGCACCACTCTTAATTTGGCTCTGAGCTACTCATCACGATGGGAGATTAGAGAGATGGTAAAAAGCATCAGCTCAGATGTTAAAAACGGCAAAATAGAGCCTGACTGCATAACTGATGATACTATTGCATCTTATATGGCAACCAAGGATATGCCTGACCCAGAACTACTTATACGCACAAGCGGAGAGTATCGCATAAGTAATTTCCTTTTATGGCAACTTGCATACACAGAACTCTATTTTACTCCTGTTATGTGGCCCGATTTTACAAAAGAGCACTTTTTTGAGATTATTGCAAATTACCAAACCCGCGAGCGCCGTTTTGGAATGACAGGCGAGCAAATAGCAAAATAACATGAAGAGACTGTACCTGATAATTCTTATACTTACTGCCACCTCTGTTGCGGAGTTGCAGTCGCAAGTTTTATCTGAGACAGAGACAGAGACAGACATAGACTCCACTACCGTCATCACCTCTGAAGAGTTGCCCGATTTTGACTACAACAACCCACGTACATACGAGATAGAGGAGATTACCATATCGGGGAAGAACAATTATGAGGATTATGTACTTATAGGGTACTCAGGATTAAAAAAGGGGGAGAAAATAGAGATTCCAGGCGATGAAATAACAAACGTAATACGCCGTTTCTGGAAACAGGGACTGTTCTCTAACATAAAAATAGAGGTGGTATCCATAAGGGGAAACAAGGTTTGGCTTAACATAAATCTGGACCAGCAACCTAAAATATCACGCATAAACATAATGGGGGTTAAAAAGAAGGAGCGTGAAGAGATAGAGAAAGGCATGGATATGGCAAAAGGGACTCAGATAACCCCTTACGTAATAGACAAGACCACTAAATATATAACCCGATATTTTAACGACAAAGGCTACTATAATGCCCAAGTCTCCATTGTTCCGCGTGAGGACGATGCATCGGGTCTGAATAACATTGTGGATATAAGGGTGGAAAAAGGGAATAAGGTTAAGGTTAACAGAATATTTTTTGAAGGCAATGACCAGATGAAGGCTCGTGTGCTTGACAAGGCTATGAAAAAGACCAATGACCGCAAGAACATTCTTAACCTTTTCCGTTCCAAAAAATTTATTCCATCTGAGTATGAGAACGATAAGGGGCTGCTTATAGAGAAATACAATGAGCATGGTTTCCGTGATGCCGTAATTCTAAAGGATAGTGTCTATCCCGATGAGAAGAAGCCCGAAAAATATGTGAACGTATATATTAAAGTGGAAGAGGGCAAGCGTTACCATTTCAGAAACATAAATTGGGTAGGAAACACCATCTACCCTACAGACCATCTTAGACGTGTACTTGGCATTAAATACGGCGATGTCTATAACCAAAAGAAAATGAGCCAACGTCTGTTTGAAGATGAGGACTGCGTAAGTAACCTTTATCTTGATAACGGTTACCTTTTCTTTAACCTGCAACCTGTGGAGACCACCATCATAGGAGACTCCATAGATATAGACCTTAGAATCAGCGAGGGAAGGCAAGCTACCATAAACAAGGTAAACATAGAGGGAAGCACCTATCTTTATGAGCATGTGGTAAGGCGTGAGTTAAGAACAAAGCCTGGCGATTTGTTCTGCAAATCAGATATTATGCGTTCTATGCGTGAACTTGCAGCCACAGGGCATTTCTCTACAGAACCCGGCAAGATGGATATAAGAACCGTACCAGACCCCGATAACGGCACAGTTGACCTTACATACGTACTTGAGGCAAAACGTAATGACCAGATAGAACTGTCGGCAGGTTGGGGTCAGACAGGTGTTGTGGGTACATTAAGTCTTAAGTTCACAAACTTCTCTCTAAAGAACCTGTTTAACTTTAAAATGTGGAAACCACTGCCACAGGGTGAGGGGCAGACCCTTATACTCAGGGCACAGACTAACGGTATGTACTATCAGGCATATAGTCTCTCATTCACAGAGCCATGGCTTGGCGGCAAGCGTCCCACCTCATTTAACTTTAATATCTACTACTCTATTCAGTCAGGTGTGAGCAATGCCTACAGTTCATCTTACAATAACGGCTACTACTATGATTCCTATTCATATAACTCTTGGTATTCAGACTCTTACGACCCCGATAAATATATAAAGATATTTGGTGTGTCAGCCTCTATAGGTACCAGACTCAAATGGCCCGATGACTATTTCACCCTATCGGGTATAATATCTTATCAACGGTACAACCTTAGCAAATGGGACTATTTTGCCCTAAGCACAGGTATCAGCAATAACTTTAACATAGGTGTGATATGGGAGAGAAATTCATTTGACCAACCTATCTACACCACTAAGGGCTCTGACATCTCTTTAGGTCTTACACTTACGCCTCCGTATTCCGCATTTGATAAGAATAAGGATTACTCAAAACTATCCACTCAGGATATATATCGTTGGGTTGAGTATTATAAGATTAAATTCAAAGCCAAATTTTTTGTACCACTTACTAAAGATAACAAACTTGTGTTTATGGGACGTGCTGAATTTGGATTCCTTGGATATTATAACTATAACAAGAGGTCTCCGTTTGAGACATTCTATGTAGGTGGTGACGGTATGTCGGGTTATAGCACCACATACGCCACAGAGACTGTTGCTCTGCGTGGTTACGCCAATGGCTCTCTTACCCCATATATAAATGGTTATCAGGCAGGTAACATATATACTAAGTTTACATTGGAGTTAAGATACCCATTGGTAATGAAAAGCCAGACTATGGTTTGGGCTCTTGCCTTTGCAGAGGCAGGTAACTGCTGGTCTGAATATACAGACTTTAACCCTCTTGACATCAAGCGTTCACTTGGTGTGGGTGTAAGAGTATATATGCCTATGTTTGGTTTGCTTGGTGTGGATTGGGCATACGGATTTGACAAGGTGAACGGAATGCGTAGCGGTAGCCAATTCCACTTTATAATTGGTCAAGAGTTTTAAACTTTTTTATTATCTTTGCAGTCTAAAATACGTAATCAATAATTTTACAGTATGAAAAGATTTGTTTTAGCATTTGCAGTTACGCTATTATCGGGTGCAGGATTATATGCCCAAAAATATGCGTTTATAGATACAGAGTATATTCTTAAGAACATACCCCAATATGAGAGTGCAAACCAACAGTTGGAGCAGAGTTCCAAGAAATGGCAGAAAGAGATAGAGGCACTTAACAATGAGGCTCAGACTCTGTACAAGAACTATCAGGCAGAGATGGTGTTCCTTACCGATGAGCAGAAACAGGAGAAAGAGAAGGAGATAGTGGCTAAAGAGACTGAGGCAAGTGAGCTTAAACGCAAGTATTTTGGCAACGATGGAGAGCTGTTCAAGAAAAAGGAGAGCCTTATGAAACCTATATATGAGGAACTTTATAACGGTTTAAAGGGCATTGCAGAATCTAAGGGTTACGCCGCCATCTGGGATAGGGCTACAGGTATGATTATGTTTGTAAATCCCAAGATAGATATCAGTGATGATTTATTAAATAATCTTGGATACGCTAAATAAGGGCAATGTATGATGTATGATGTATGATGTATGATGTATGATTCACAAGTAATATTAATAAATAAAAAATTATGAAAAAGATTATTGTAGCAGTAATGCTTATGGTGCCGGCACTGCTTATGGCACAGGAGAATGTTAAATTGGGTTATATTAACAGAGAAGAGCTTATATCATCAATGCCAGAGTATGAGACTGCTCTAAAGCAACTTGAGGATATGAACCTTACATACAAACAAGAGGGACAAAAGCTTCAAGATGAATATATGAAAAAGCTTAATGAGTATCAAATAGCCCAAGATACTCTTGACTCTACAATCAAGCAATATAAAGAGACAGAACTACAGCGTCTTGGTCAGAGCATAGAGGAGTTTACTCAAAACGCACAGAATAACTTGCAAAAAAAGCAGCAAGAGCTTATGACACCTATTCTTGACAAGGCAAACAAAGCCATCAAGCAAGTTGGTGATGAGAACGGCTACACCTACATTATGGAGGCAGGTGCCGGTCAGATTCTACCATACATAGGTGCAAAGGCAGAGAATGTAATGCCTCTTGTAAAAAAAGTGCTGAATTTAAGCAAATAAGATGCACCCATGAATAATGGGGCATCTATAGGAATTTTTGATTCCGGGTATGGCGGACTTACCATACTTAGTGAAATTAGGGCATTGATGCCAGAGTATAATTACATATACCTTGGCGATAATGCCCGAACTCCGTATGGTACCCGTTCATTTGATGTTGTATATCGCTACACCCTTGAGAATGTGAAAAAACTGTTCTCAATGGGGTGTAGCCTTGTTATTTTAGCGTGCAACACAGCATCAGCCAAGGCACTTAGAACCATACAGCAGAACGATTTGCCACGCATAGCACCAGATAAGAGGGTGCTTGGCGTTATACGCCCCACCACAGAGATAGCAGGCACACTTACTAAAAACGGGCACATCGGGTTATTTGGCACAGAAGGCACCATAGACTCTATGTCTTATAACATAGAGATAGCTAAAATGTTTCCCGATGTAAAAGTTACAGGACAGGCTTGCCCTATGTGGGTTCCCATTATAGAGAATGGTGAGGCGGACAGTGACGGAGCAGACTATTTTGTAAAGGAATATTGTTCCACGCTTATTGCCAAAGACCCGCAGATAGACACCGTTATTTTGGCATGCACCCACTACCCTCTTCTAAAAGATAAAATACAGAGATACCTTCCAAGCGGAATAAGCGTAGTGAGCCAAGGTCCTATAGTGGCTAAATCTCTAAAAAACTATCTTACAAAACATACTGATATTGAGTGCCAGATAGAAAAAGGGGGCGTTTGCACTTTCTACACCACAGAAAGCACACAAAAATTCATAAAGAACGCATCTATATTTCTAAACACAGAAATTATAGCCCAAACAATAAACTAATATTATGGGTGGATTCTATAGAATCTCCTTTAGAGGTTTTAGAACAAAGTCCCTCTCCTGCATTCGTGGGTGAGGGA
The DNA here is from genome assembly GCA_024405815.1 of Paludibacteraceae bacterium. Classification (GTDB taxonomy): domain Bacteria; phylum Bacteroidota; class Bacteroidia; order Bacteroidales; family Paludibacteraceae; genus Enterocola. The sequence goes on from JAKSNX010000002.1 coordinate 26,444, forward strand.
TTTTAAGTTCTGGCGTGTCTATTTTTACATCGCCGTAAATAAGAATGTCTATATCTATTATGCGGTCTGAATATACTCCGTTATGGCTCTTCTCAAGCCTGCCCATAGAGCGTTCTACATCTTGTGTGGTATGCAGCAACTCTTGTGGTGTAAGTGCCGTGGAAACACAAACAACGCAGTTAAGAAAATTGTTAGGGGAATCAAAACCTACAGGCTCTGTCTCAATAACAGAAGATACCGCCTCTATATGACCAACCCTCTCCCCTATAAGAGAGAGGGCTTTGTCTATATTTGCTTGTCTATCACCAAGATTGGTGCCAATAGACAGATAAACTTTATTGTTTGTTTGCACGTTTGCGTTCAAGGTCGTCAAGAATTATTTTTCTAAGCCTTATAGACTTTGGCGTAACCTCTACATACTCATCTGCCTTTATGTATTCCAAAGATTCCTCAAGGCTCATCACTATGGCAGGGGCTATATGGGTCTTTTCATCAGAACCCGATGCACGCATATTGGTAAGTTTCTTTGATTTGGTAACATTTACAGGCAAATCTCCCTCTTTGCAATGCTCACCCACAACCTGCCCTGCATATACCTCATCTTGAGGTTCAATAAAGAACTTGCCTCTATCCTGTAGCTTATCTATGGCGTAAGCAAATGCTGTACCACTCTCAAGTGCAACTATAGAGCCATTGTTACGGCGTTCTATATCACCCTTATATGGTGCGTATTTTACAAACCTGTGGGCTATTACAGCCTCTCCCGCCGTAGCGGTAAGTATATTGGTACGTAACCCTATAATGCCTCTTGACGGTATCTCAAACTCTATGTGGATTCTGTCGTTCTTGGTTTCCATTGACATAAGGTCTCCCTTACGGTTAGATACCATCTCTATAACCTTACCAGAGAACTCCTCAGGCACATTGATTGTAAGTTGCTCAAAAGGTTCACATTGTACGCCGTCTATCTCTTTAATAATTACCTGAGGCTGACCTACTTGTAGTTCATAGCCCTCACGTCTCATTGTCTCTATAAGCACTGAAAGGTGCAATACGCCACGCCCATACACGTGCCAAACGTCCTCGTTATCCTCTTTGGTAACTCTAAGAGCAAGGTTCTTGTCAAGTTCTCTTATAAGACGGTCGTTTATGTGACGCGATGTTACAAACTTGCCCTCTTTTCCAAAAAATGGTGAGTCGTTTATGGTGAAAACCATACTCATAGTAGGCTCATCTATGGCTATAGGTGGCAGCGGCTCTACGGTCTCTGCATCGCAGATAGAGTCTCCTATCTCAAATTTCTCAAGACCCACTATGGCACACAACTCTCCGCTTGATACGCTGCTTACTCTTGTTTTTCCAAAACCGGAGAATATGTTAAGCTCTTTTATGCGGCTTTTTACCTGAGTGCCGTCACGGTGTACAAGCACCACGTCCTGTCCCTCTTTAATAGTACCACGATGTACCCTGCCCACCGCTATACGACCTACGTAAGATGAATAATCGAGTGATGTAATAAGCATCTGTAGCGGACCTTCAAGGGTCTTAGGTGCAGGTATGTACTTAACTATGGCATCAAGTAATGGGAATATATTGTCTGTAGGTTTGTTCCAATCTTCTGACATCCAACCGTTCTTTGCAGAACCATAAATTGTAGGGAAATCAAGTTGGTCTTCGGTAGCGTCAAGACTGCACATAAGGTCAAACACCGCCTCTTGCACCTCATCGGGACGACAGTTTGGCTTATCCACTTTGTTTACCACAACTATTGGTTTTAAGCCTATCTCTATAGCTTTCTGCAATACAAAACGGGTTTGTGGCATAGGACCTTCAAAAGCATCTACAAGTAGAAGAACACCGTCTGCCATATTAAGTACACGCTCCACCTCGCCACCAAAATCACTGTGTCCCGGAGTGTCAATAATGTTAATTTTTGTATTTTTATACACTATTGATACATTCTTGGAAACTATTGTTATGCCTCGCTCACGCTCCAAATCGTTGTTATCAAGTATCAACTCCCCTTTGTTCTCTCCATCACGGAACAAAGCACCTGCAACAAGCATCTTGTCAACCAAAGTGGTTTTACCGTGGTCAACGTGTGCGATAATGGCAATATTTCTAATATCCTGCATATATTTTTATTTTTTTGAGGTGCAAAGGTACGATTAAGTAAGCGAAAAACAAAAAAATATTCGTACCTTTGTGCAAAATTTACGATTATGAAAAGACTGAATATTGCGGCTGGCATTTGCTCTCTGATTGCCATCATTGGTTGGATTTTTATTTATACTCAAATTGCGGGCGGTAAATTCCTGTTTATGTTAGGAATCTATGCATCTGTGGCTTTCTTTCTGATAAACGCATTCTGGCTTATATCTAAAAAAAGACTGTCATCGGGAGCAAGTATGTATTGCAACCTTCTGCTTTATCTTTTTATAATGTTTTCTGTTATGGGCTATGAAGGTGCTTTTGCTATGGCTTGTGCCGGATTTGGATTCTATATACTTGCTATAGGGGCTAAGATATTGGAAATTAAGAGAGCAAAAAAGCAGGGACTTGCCCTGCCTTCTTTTGATAATTTTATGTGCTTCTCTACCGCTTTAATAGCATTTTCATCACTTATTTATTGGTAGCGGATTATTGTCTGCTGACGGTCTGGTCCCACAGAAACTATCTTAATAGGAACGCCCAAGAAATCTTCAAGAAAATCAAGATAAGCGTTGAACTCCTCAGGGAATTCATCTTCTGATGACATCTTGGTCATATCTGTCTGCCATCCATCAAGTTCTGTATATACAGGCTCTATCTTCTTATCACAAATCTCGTATGGGAAGTAGTCTATCTCCTCTCCGTCAATCTTGTATGCCACACAAGCCTTAATGGTTGGGAATGTATCCATAACATCACTCTTCATCATTATAAGCTTGGTAACACCATTTATCATTACAGCATATTTAAGAGCCACCAAATCTATCCAACCGCAACGACGGCGACGACCTGTAACAGCCCCAAACTCATGACCTTTCTCGCAAAGTGTCTCTCCCACCTTATCAAACAACTCTGTGGGGAACGGACCTCCACCCACTCTGGTGCAGTAAGCCTTAAAGATACCAAACACATCACCTATCTTATTAGGGGAGATTCCCAATCCGCTGCAAGCACCTGCACATATTGTATTAGATGACGTCACAAATGGGTATGAGCCAAAATCAACATCAAGCATAGTGCCTTGCGCACCCTCACATAGTATTGATTTGTCGTCATCAAGCAATCCGTTTACAAAATGCTCACTGTCTATAAAGGTAAACTTTTTAAGGTACTCTATACCTGCAAACCACTCCTTTTCAACCTCTGTAACATCGTAAGAGAAATTCATACCTTTAAGCATAGCATCGTGGCGAGCCTTTGCCTTAGCATATTTCTCTTCAAAATTATTATTGATATCACCTACACGCAATCCGTTACGGCTTACCTTATCTGTATATGTAGGACCTATACCCTTTCCTGTAGTACCCACCTTGGAATCTCCCTTGGCAGCCTCATTAGCGGCGTCAAGTACGCGGTGTGTAGGCATAATAAGGTGAGCCTTTTTAGATATATAAAGTCTTTTAGTAAGGTCGTGACCCGATGCGGCAAGAGCCTCAGCCTCTGCCTTGAACAGCGCTGGGTCAAGCACTACGCCATTACCTATTATATTAACCTTATCACCTTGGAATATACCCGATGGTATGGAACGCAACACATACTTCTGTCCGTCAAACTCAAGTGTGTGACCTGCGTTTGGTCCACCTTGGAATCTTGTCACTGCATCATAATCGGGGGTAAGCACATCTATAACTTTACCCTTACCCTCATCGCCCCATTGGAGCCCTAATAAAACATCTGCTTTTGCCATCATTATAAAGGGGACGCTACCGTTCCCCTCGCTATTAAAAAAATTTAATTGTTTTGAAATGCAAATATACTTATTTTTTTTGAATAACTGAACATTTTCAATTTCCAATTTTCAATTTTCAATTATTTTTTGTACCTTTGCACCAATATAAAAACATTACCATTATGGCATACGTTATTAAAGACACATGTATTGCTTGTGGAACTTGCATTAGCGAGTGCCCTCAAGAGGCTATCTCTGAGGGTGATATCTACAAAATTGACCCTGATAAGTGCGTTGACTGTGGCACATGTGCGGCCGCTTGTCCTACAGAGTCTATTGTAGAGGGTTAATCCACATAGCGGTCTCAAGGAGACTGCATGCAAGCAAAAAAAAGGCTTCCGCTATTACAGTGGAAGCCTTTCATTTAAATTTTGATTCTTACTCTTCTGCCTTTGGCTCTGCTGCTTCTGGTTCAACCTCAGCACTTTCTGCTGGTTCTACAGCCGGCATAGCCTGACGCATGTAAGACAACACTTCAGTCATTGCCTCTTCAAACTTATCAAAATCCTCTTTATACAAGAAAATCTTGTGTTTTTCAAAGATGAACTGTCCGTCTTCTGTTACGGATTTACGCTTACTCTCTGTAACAGAAAGGAACAAATCGCCACGACGGTCTTTCTTTACATCCAAGTAATAAACTCTCTTACCGGCTTTCACGGCCTTGGAAAACACAATCTCCTTGTCTTCCCTGTCTTCTCTCTGAACCCTACTTGGTTCTTCCTTTGGGGTTCTGTTAAACAAATTAATCATCTGGAAGGTTTATTAAAAAATCGTTACAAAAATCTTGAAAAAATTTGACATATCAAAATAAAACGCAAATTATTTTACATCGTGACAAAAAAATCATATCTTTGTGGTCAAGAAAAAAATCATAACGATGATTAACAGAGCTCTAATTAGAACAAAGATTGTGCAACTGATGTACTCGTGGCAGAACAATCCGCAACCTAATGCAGAATTGGCTAAAAGGCAGTTGCAAACTAGCTTAAACAAGACATACGAGGTTTATTTTTGGCTGCTTCTGCTCTCCTTGGAAATAACCCGATATGCAATTAACCGCATAGAGATAGGTTTAAATAAGTTCAGACCTACAACAGAGGACTTGAACCCTAACAAGCGTTTTATAAACAATAAATTTTATAAGCAGCTGTCAGTCAATAAGGAACTGGCAGAATATTTAAAGGCTACAGGCTTACATTGGGATAGCGACTCTGACTTTATAAAGACCATGTATGAGGCTGTGATAGCAAGTGAAGACTATAAGGAGTATATGGCGGCAGAGCAGAACACCTACGATGATGATAAGATGGTATGGCGTAAGATTTATAAAAAGGTGCTGGCGGAGAGTGATTTGCTATATGAGCAGTTAGAGGACATGGATATATATTGGAACGATGACATTGAGATTGTTTTAAGTTTTATAGACAAGACTATCAAACATTTCTCACAAGATAACAATGAGAATCAGGCACTTCTCCCCATGTTTAATGACGATACAGACCGTGAGTACGCATTCAGCCTTTTGGAATACGCATTAAAAGGCAAAGATGAGTACTTTAAGATGATAGCAAGTAACGCAAAGAACTGGGACGAGGACCGTATGGCGGCTATGGACGTATGTACAATGATAGTTGCCATAGCGGAACTTATAAACTTTCCGCTGATTCCTGTAAATGTTACCATAAATGAGTATATGGAAATCTCAAAACTGTACAGCACAAGCAAAAGTTATGAGTTTCTTAACGGAATACTGGACACTATTGCCACCAAACTTAAAAAGGAAGGAAAACTTTTAAAGGTTGCCGTGGTAAAAAAACAGAATAACAACTAATACATTATAATTATGAAAAATTTGGTTTTATTACAAGCCGCAACTACCGGCGGCAGCGGTACATACAGTACCCTTATTATGTTAGTGCTAATATTTGTGGTATTCTATTTCTTTATGATTCGTCCACAAATGAAAAAGCAGAAAGAGATTAAGAAATTCCGTGACAGCATAGCGGTAGGCGATAAGGTAATCACCGCCGGTGGCATCTACGGAAAGGTTAAAGAGGTAAAAGAGAACACTATAGTTCTTGAGATTTGTGATGGCGTTAAGATAACCGTTGACAAGGGTTCTGTTTATGCATCTGCAGCAGACACCGCATCTACGCCTGATGAGAAGAAATAATAGTGAGAATGAATAATCCAAAAGATTCTTTAAACATACTTAAAGAGAAAGCCAAGGCATTCCTGTTCTCTTGGAATGTCCTTGTCTTCTTGTTTTTTGTGCTTATATCCACCATCTTTTGGTTCACTATTTCATTAAACAAGACATACGAATATACCGTACCCATGAAGATACGTTACATTAACGTACCTTCTGACGTAGAGTTTTCCGCAGATTTGATTACAGAAATAGATGTAAAGGTAAAAGAGAAGGGTGTAACCATATTGGCTATGCTGCATTCCAAAGACTCTCTTACTTTTAACTTTGATGAGCATCAGGAAATCAACGACCTGAAAAAAATCTCCATTCCGTCATCAAGCCTGTTTGACAAGCAGATTAAGGAGAACTATTCCAATTCCACTGTGATAATCGGGTACTATCCCGATGTCATTACCATAGAGAAGGGTGTGCTTAAATCCAAAAATGTTCCCGTAGTAGTGGTTAAAGACATTACTTACGATGGACAGTTCTGTGCAAGCGACTCTTGTAAGGTGTCTCCATCATCCGTAAAGGTGTATGCCCCACAGAACATGATTGACACGCTGCATTGCATATACACAAAAAAACTTACAGCTCATGACTTGAACGACACATTAGTTAGTGAGATTGGACTTGTGTTTCCTGAAAGATTTAAGTCTGACACAAAATATGCTAAGGTAACTATTCCTGTTGAGATTTACATAGAGGGCACCACTGTAGTGCCTGTTAAGGTCATAAATGTACCCAAACAATACACCGTTAAGGTTATACCTAATGAGGTTGAGGTTAAGTATAACGTAGGCAAGAGTAAATTCAACAAGATAAAGGCAAATGGATTCTCGCTTAATATTGATTATAACGATATTATAAGCAGCAATTCTAAAACTCAATATATAAACATTGCAAAAACACCTGCCGGTGTCACAAATTGCAAGCTCATGCCAGAGAGCGTAGAATATATTGTATATTAAAAAGGGTCAAGGGGCAAGGGTCAAGGGACAAGGGTCAAATATAATATTATGATATTAGGAATAACAGGTGGAATAGGTAGTGGTAAAAGTTATGTATGCAGACTTCTTGAGATTGCAGGCATACCTGTTTTCTATTGTGATAATGAGGCAAAACGCCTAATGATTGAGGATGAGACAGTCAAAAGTGCCATAACAGATTTGTTTGGCAAAGAAGCTTACATAGAGGTTGTAAGTTTAGATGATGCCAAAGAGAAGAAGAACAAGACAGAATCCACTTCTTCTGCCCACTATACACTGGATAAGAAATTTATTGCAAAAAAGATTTTCTCAGACAATACACTGCGTGATAAGTTGGACTCAATAGTACACCCTGCTGTCATAAAATCATTTAGTGAATGGGAAGAGAGTCAAAATAGTGATTTTATGGCTGTAGAGAGTGCCCTTATCTATGAGACAGGTTTTGACCGCAATGTGGATAAGGTTGCGTTGGTAGTGGCTCCTGAAGACGAACGTATAGAGCGTATTAAGAAAAGAGACGGACTTTCAGACCCTGAAATTCAGAGCAGAATGAGCAGTCAGATATCAGATTCAGAGAAGCTTAGAAGAGCAGACTTTATTATAAAAAACGGAAAAAGAGACGACTTGAATCCACAAATCTTCTCTCTCCTTAAAAACATTGGGTACTAACATTCATACATCATACATCATACATTTCTCCTGCCCCTATAGTTTATATTTATACCTGCAATCAAACTTACCTTTTGTAAGTGCCATAAGTTTTTTGGAAATCATCTGACGGCGTATAAGTGATATGCGGTCTGTATATACATGTCCCTCCAGATGGTCATACTCATGCTGCATTGCCCTGGCAGGAAAATCAGAGAAAGTATCTGTATGTTCCACCCAATTCTCATCAAAATAGTGGATTTTAATAGATACAGAGCGCCTTACGGTCTCTGAAAGTCCTGGCAGACTAAGACAACCCTCATCAACAGATTTTTCTTCATCACTGTACTCTATTATAGTAGGGTTTATAAATACCTTTTTATACCCCTTAAACTCAGGATGGTCATCTTTTAAAGGCTCCAAATCAATAATGAACAGCCTTATTGATAAACCTATCTGTGGTGCCGCAAGCCCCACACCCTCTGCTTTTTGCAGAGTCTTAAACATATCATCTATAAGCTGATTCAGGTTAGGATAGTCTTTATCTATCTCTGTAGCAACTTTTTTAAGCACTGCGTTTCCGTAAATAACTATTGGGTAAATCATATTTAATTGAAAATTGAAAGTGGAAAGTTAAATTTGCACACTATTTAGGTAATCTTGTAATATTATGGTGGCACTGATTTTATCTACTAATGCCTTATCTGCTCTATCCTTTTTCTTTAGTCCTGCATCAATCATTGTCTTGTGTGCCAACACCGATGTAAACCTCTCATCATAGAATACCACCTGCATGTCTGGAAGCCTCTTTTTAAGGTTACCTACAAACGGATTTATGTAGTTCATAGACTCAGACGGTTTACCGTTAACCTGCTTTGGCAACCCCACTACTATACACTCCACATCGTTGGTAGCCACATAGTTACATATATAGTCCAAAACATTAGGAGTATCCACAGTGGTAAGCCCACCTGCAATAATTCTAGCTGGGTCTGTAACAGCAAGCCCAACCCTCTTTTTACCATAATCCACTGCAAGTATGCGTCCCATAATAATTATGTCTGCAAAAATACAACAATTTAATTGAATTTTGAAAATTGGAAGTTGAAAAATCAAATAAAAATCTTATATTTGCATTTCCTTTATATTTTGCGTAATTTATGAAAATTCTTGTAACAGGAGGAACCGGGTATATAGGTTCTCATACGGTAGTGGAACTGATAGAGGCAGGAAATGAGCCTATCATTGTAGATAATCTTTCAAATTCCAATATAAATGTATTGGACGGAATTAAGGGCATAACAGGCAAAACAGTACCATTTTATCAGGTAGATGTAACAGACATAGATGCACTTAAAAAGGTTTTCAGTGAGAATAAGGGCATTAACGGAATAATCCATTTTGCGGCAAGCAAGGCTGTGGGAGAGTCTGTAAAAGAGCCACTTAAATACTACGGGAATAATCTGGTGGGACTTATGAACATACTTAAATGTATGAAAGAGTTTGGTATAGGTTCTCTTGTATTCTCATCATCGTGTACGGTTTATGGGCAACCCGATGTACTGCCTGTAACAGAGAATGCCCCTATAAAGCCCGCTTTATCTCCTTACGGTAACACAAAACAGATTTGTGAGGAGATTATACGTGATACAGCCGCATCAGACAGCAATATCCACGCTATCCTGCTTAGATATTTTAACCCGATAGGGGCACACCCTACTGCTCTTATAGGAGAGTTGCCTTTAGGTGTTCCTCAAAACCTGATACCATACGTAACCCAAACAGCGGCAGGCATTCGTGAGTGCCTTACCATATTTGGCGATGACTACGACACGCCTGACGGCTCATGCATTAGAGACTACATAAATGTTACAGACCTTGCTAAAGCCCATGTGGTGGCTGTAAGCAGAATGGAGAACGGAAAGCAGAAACAGAGTGTGGAGGTGTTTAACATTGGTACAGGAAAAGGAACGTCTGTGTTTGAGATTGTAAATTCATTTGAAAAGGTGACGGGTGTTAAACTAAACTACAAGGTAGGACCACGCAGAGAGGGCGACATAGAGAAAGTATGGGCTGATGCATCTTTTGCAAACAATGAGCTTGGCTGGAAAGCGGAAAAGAGTTTGGATGAGACCATAGCCTCAGCATGGAATTGGCAAAAATCATTAAAGAAATGAGAAAATCAGTACTTACCTTATTACTTACCACGCTGATGGTGACATCGGGTTACAGTGCCTCTAAAGCTGTAGTTGCAAGCACTATACAGCTACCAGAGCAAGAGGTAGTCTATAATAAGGGCATTGAGCTCCTGAAAAAAAAGGAGTACGATGCAGCCATTATAAAGTTCACCGCCTCCATTTCTATAGATTCCACATTTACCAAAGCCTACTACAATAGGGCTGTAGCCAATTTTAATTTAGAGAAATATACCAAAACCATCTCTGATTTAAAGGTGGCCATCAGGCAATACGGAGAGGCGGAATCTGCCGATTGCTACCTTCTTTTAAGCAAAGCGGACTACGCTCTTGGAAACATTACTGAATCTACAGAGATTATAGATAAACTATTGGAACAGAACCCATATAATACAAAGGCTCTACTTGATAAAGGTGCCATTCTACAGGTTACAGAGCAATATGATAAGGCCATAGAAGTGTATAACTCAATAATATACCGCACAGGTGGCAATGCTCCAGCCTACAATGAACAGGGTAACTGTTTTTATGCTATTGGAGATATTGAGCGTGCATACGAGTGTTATCGCAAGGCACACATTGCAGACCCTGAGAACAAAAAAATAACATACAATTTTGCCACTGCCACATGGAGTGCAAAAAAAGACTCTGCTACCGCTTTTAACTTGTTAAATGGTCTTATTAAAGAGGAGATTGATAATGCAGACTATTATAACGCAAAAGGATACATGTATGTACAATTAGGTATGACTGACGATGCTATAGAGAATTTCAATATGGCTATAGCATTAAATCATAGCCTTGCCTCTGCCTATAACGGAAAAGGCACTGCACTTTATCTGGCAAAAATGTACTCAGACGCTTTACTTGAGTTTAACAAATCCATTGATGCCAACACCAACTACGGCGATGCCTACGTAAACCGTGCTATAGCTAAAGAGGCTACGGGAGATTACTCTGGTGCATGTGCTGATTTTAAACGTGGTGTTGAACTTGGTGCAAAGAATGCACAATTATACTATTCCAAACAATGTGATTAAGATGAAAAGATTACTCTGCTACATAATACTACTATCAAGTGTTACTCTTGTATCTGCCCAATCAGGCAAATGCTACATTACTCCCCTATCGGGTATAAACACTACCGATAATGAATACAACCCTATTCTGGACCCACAGGGTGAAAGAATGGCTTACACACAATCAAAATCGTTAAAGCATGGCGATTTTAGAGAAAGCACCAAGTTGGCAAAATTGGAAGGCAACGAATGGACTGCGGTAGGCAATCTGCTCTCTTTAAAGAAAAAATATTCTCATATAGATGTGGTGGGCTGGCCATCAAATGACACCGTTTACGCCTATAAGGGAACTATATATGGTAAAATTCTGATATACAGGCACAATGGCAAAAAATGGAAGAAATGCAAATCTATAAAGTTATGCAATACAAGAATAAAGAAATCGTGCACCAATAGCGCGGGAACATCTATCTATTTCTCTACTGAGCGTAGAAAGGGATTGGGAGAGCAAGATTTGTATGTATGTCATTTGGGCGATGACGGCAAATGGAGCAAGCCTGTAAACTTGGGAGAGAAGATTAACACCAAATGGAACGAGATAGCACCTACTTTGGTTGGTGATTCTGCAATGTATTTTGCATCTGACCGCGATGGGGGGCTTGGCGGTTATGATATTTACTACAGTGTGCTTAATAACGGTGAGTGGAGTGAGCCTGTAAATCTTGGCGAGCCTATAAACTCTGACAAGGACGATGCCTTTTATCTAAAAAGCAAAAGGGAGCGTGACAGTTTTATATCATCAAGCAGAGATGGAGGCATGGGTGGAATGGATATCTATACCGTATCTTATGTTCTTGATAAGAGACTTACAATGGATATGCCAAAGCCTGCCTCATTACTGTCTGACAAACTTATTGCTGATGTAAACATAGAGTCTGCAACTCACTTGGATTCATCTAAGATAACACTTGTTAAAGGTATAGTTATGGGCGATGACTCTGTTTATCTAAAAGCAAAGGTGGCTCTGTCTGACAATCACCTGATGCAGGTTATAGCAACTATGGACGCCTCTGAAAACGGAGCATACCAAATAATAATGCCAGGTGGTTCCAATTACGGACTATCGGTAAGCTACCCAGGCTATATGTTCCATTCAGAGAATTTTGACCTACCTGAGCAGTCTGAATATAAAGAGGTTTCAAAAGATATAACACTAAAGAAGATAGCGGTAGGTAAAAGCGTTATTCTTAAAAACATTTTCTATGAGATAGATAAGGCAGACCTGAATATGGAGTCTCTTGTAGAGCTGAGCAATGTAATAAGGCTACTTAATGAGAATCCTACACTATGTCTTGAAATACAAGGGCATACAGACAGGACAGGTACTAAAGCCCACAATAAGACACTCTCTGAGATGAGGGCAAAATCTGTTACAGACTACCTTATTGAGCATGGTGTATCGCCAGACAGACTGGTATCAAAAGGGTATGGATATGACAAACCTATAGCACCTAACAACACAGAAGAAGGCAGGGCGGAGAACAGAAGAACAGAAATAGTTGTCACTAAGATATAATGGAACCTTATAATTTTAATGTTAAAGAGACCGCTGACGGTTGCATAAATTGGATTGCCGATTGGTTTAAAAAAAACGGCAATGAATCTACCAAGGCTGTTATAGGGATAAGCGGAGGCAAGGACTCTACTGTTGTAGCAGGGTTACTTGTTAAGGCATTGGGGGTGGAGCGTGTTATAGGTGTACTTATGCCTAATGGCGTGCAACCCGATATTGATGACTCTATAGCGGTAGTAAAACATCTTGGCATTAAGCACCTTACCATAAATATAAACGATGCCTATACGGGGCTTACTAATGAGATTGCTCTGCAAATGAGAGGCAAGGAACTTACACCTCAATATATATCAAACACACCTGCAAGGCTTAGAATGACCACTCTTTACGGAGTTGCCGCTTTAATAGGTAACTGTCGTGTGGCAAACACATGCAACCGTAGCGAGGACGTGCAAGGCTACTCCACCCATTACGGTGACAGTGCAGGTGATTTTGCCCCTGTATGTATGCTTACCACAGAAGAGGTGGTTGCCATAGGCGATTATATAGGCATGCCTGAAAACCTTACTCATAAGGTGCCGTCTGACGGAATGTGTGGTAAGAGCGATGAGGACAATTTAGGCTGGAAGTACGCTGAAATAAACAGAATAATACGTCTTAATGAGAGGGGAGAGCATTACGATGCCATAATAAGCAGGTATAAGAATATGAAATTCAAGTTGGATATAGTCCATCTGCCTGCCTTTAACCCAAACCTACCCGATTATTTTACGCACCCTTGACCCTTGTCCCCTGACCCTTTACCCTTTTATATCATGATTGAACAAAAATTCACAAAACTACTTGAAAAAAGTTTCAAAGATAATTGGAATCTGCCTGCCTACACCAATTATTATAAGAATCAGACTTATACATACGGTGATGCAGCCAAACAGATAGCCAAACTTCATATTCTTTTTAAAGAGGCTAATATAAAGCAAGGCGATAAAATATCACTTATAGGCAAGAACACACCTAATTGGGCTATAACATATATAGCCACTATTACATACGGTGCAGTAATTGTCCCTATTCTTCAGGATTTTAACCCTAACGATGTCCATCACATAGTCAATCACTCTGATTCCACACTGCTTTTCTGTAGCGACAAAAATTGGGATACACTGGAAGAGGAGAAAATGAATAATCTGGTGGCTGTGTTCTCTATAGATGACTTTAGATGCGTGCATCAACGTGACGGGGGCAACATACAGAAGATAATGAGGACCCTTGACTCTATGTTTGACATGAGATACCCTACAGGGTTCTCTAAAGATAATGTCCGTTTTGCAGACATAGAGAATAAGGAGCTTGCAATGATAAGCTACACATCGGGTACAACAGGGTTCAGTAAAGGAGTTCTGCTAAGTGGGAATGCCATTGCCGGAAACGTAACCTTTGGAATAGACACGCACCTGCTTGAAAGGGGCGACAGGGTGCTTACGTTCCTGCCGCTTGCCCACACGTTTGGCATGGCATTTGACTTTCTTACAGCCACATGCGTAGGTGCACATACTGTATTGCTAAATAAGATTCCAAGCCCTAAAGTGCTTACCAAGGCTTTTGAGGAGATTAAGCCGACAGTAATTTTTATGGTACCTCTTATATTAGAGAAGATTTATAAAAAGCAGCTGCAACCTGCCTTATCAAAACGCAGTATGAGGCTTGCCCTAAGTATTCCTTATCTTGACGATAAGATATACAGCCAGATAAACAATCAACTTGAAGAGGCATTTGGAGGAGAATTCAAACAAGTTATAATAGGTGGAGCTCCCCTTAATAAAGAGGTGGAGGATTTCTTGAGGAAGATAAAGTTCCGCTTTACCGTTGGTTACGGAATGACAGAGTGTGCACCTCTTATAACGTACACCCCTTGGGATAAGTATGTTCCATACTCTGTAGGAAAGGCTCTGCCAAAGATGGAGATAAAAATAAATTCCGCAGACCCACAGAACATTGCAGGTGAGATTTTAGTACGTGGTGAGAATGTTATGAGTGGCTATTACAAGAATGCGGAAGCCACTAAATCAGCCTTTACAGAAGATGGGTGGATGCACACAGGTGACATCGGGGTAATAGACGGTGATGGAAACCTATTTATAAAAGGTAGATGCAAAACCATGATTTTAAGTGCAAGCGGACAAAACATCTATCCTGAGGAGATTGAAGAGAAACTGAACAACTTGCCGTTTGTTATGGAGAGTCTGGTGCTTGATAAGGACGGAAAACTGCTGGCACTTGTATATCCCGATTACGAAGCAGTTGATGCGGCATGCATTTCTCACGCAGATTTAGACATTGTTATGGAGGAAAACAGGAAAAATCTAAACCAAATAGTGGCTAATTATGAAAATGTTACAAAAATAATTCTCTATCCAAACGAATTTGAAAAAACTCCTAAACGCAACATTAAGAGATACTTATACTCTAATCTAAATATAAATTTGTAAAAAAAACACGTGAAAATCAATTTTTTTTCTAAAAAATGATACAAATAAGAAAATAATACCTAACTTTGCCACCGAATTAAAAAACAATTGTTATTTATTTTAAATTTTTACCACAATGAAGAAATTAGTTTTATTTGTTGCTACTATGGTTGCAGTTGCTCTTGCATCTTGCGCTAACCAAGCTGCTGAAGAGGAAGCTGTTGCTGAAGAGGCAGTAGAAGTAGAAGAAGTTGCTGCTCCAGTAGAAGAAGTTGTTGATTCAGCTGCTGTTGTTGCTGATTCAGCTGCTGTTGTTGCTGAGGAAGTTGCTCAATAATCAACTACTTTAAACAACGAAAATTACGGTGGAGCTCAGCCCCGCCGTTTTTTTATTTAAATTACCCTTGACCCCTGACCCTTGTTCCTTGACCCTATTATGATACAAAGAATACAAACCATATACCTGCTTATAGTTACCATACTCGGTATCCTTTTATGTTGCTTTCCTATGGCATCGTGTGGAGATTTTATACTAAAGATGGGATGTACTGTTCCATATTCAGCACTTATTGTTATTATGCCATGTGTCAGCCTTGCATCTATTTTTCTCTATAAAAAGAGAGTTTTACAAATGAGGCTTAACAGCTTCAACATTATCATTATGATACTTACAGCATTATTGTGCGTATTCTATTTGTACATTCAGCGTAAATCCACAAATGCTGAAATAGCAATTTTACTACCTGCTGTAATATTGCCTGTCAATATCATTCTATCCTATTTGGCTATAAGAGCCATAGGCAAAGATGAAGTATTGGTTCGTTCTCTTGACAGATTGCGTTAAATTTATTAACTTTGTGCCCTATTAAAATTCATACATAAAAAATGGGCAAAAAGTTTGCTGAATATCAGAAATTCAACCTTTCACAGATAAACAAGGATATTTGTGAGGCTTGGAATAAGAGTGATTTGTTTAGAAAGAGTATAGAAACCAGGGAAGGAGCCCCCTCTTTTATATTTTTTGAAGGTCCACCATCTGCTAATGGTATGCCTGGCATTCACCATGTTATGGCTCGTACCATAAAAGACACATTCTGCCGTTACAAGACTATGCAAGGTTTCCAAGTTAAGCGTAAAGCTGGCTGGGATACCCATGGACTGCCTGTAGAGTTAGGTGTAGAGAAAAAACTGGGCATTACAAAAGAGGATATAGGTAAAAAAATCAGCGTAGATGACTACAATGCAGAGTGCCGCAGTGAGGTTATGAAATACACCCAAGAGTGGACATCTCTGACACAGAAAATGGGCTACTGGGTTGATTTGGATAACCCTTACATTACATACGACAATAAATATATAGAGAGCCTTTGGTGGTTACTTAAACAACTGTACAACAAAGGGTTACTTTATAAAGGCTACACTATTCAGCCCTATTCACCTGCGGCTGGTACAGGATTATCATCGCATGAGCTTAACCAACCTGGTTGCTACAGAGATGTTAAGGACACCACCGTTACAGCACAATTCAAGATAAAAGGTGACCGCTTTGGCTCAAACGCCTACTTTCTGGCTTGGACCACAACACCTTGGACACTACCTTCAAATACAGCTCTCTGCGTAGGTCCTAAAATAGACTACGTAATAGTAAAGTCTGCAAATCCTTACTCTGGAGTAGAAGCCACATACATTATGGCAAAAGCCTTAGTGACAAACTATTTTGGAGAGAAAAAGGCTGAACCGTTTGAGATAATTGGAGAGTGCAAAGGAACTGACCTTGTAGGTATTGAATATGAGCAACTTATCCCTTGGGTAAATCCAGGTGAGGGTGCATTCCGTGTAATCCCTGGTGATTATGTTACCACAGAGGACGGTACAGGTATAGTACACATAGCCCCTACATTTGGTGCTGACGATGCTTTTGTTGCAAAAAAAGCAGGTGTTCCAGGTCTTACATTCCTTACTAAAAAAGGAGAGTTGCGTCCTATGGTTGACATGACAGGAAAATTCTTCCTATTATCAGATTTGGATGCAGATTTTGTGCAAAAAAGCATTAATATAGACCTTTACAAGCAATACGAGGGCAGATATGTAAAGAATGCCTACGATGCCAACCTTACTGATAAGGATGAGACACTTGATATATCTATCTGCATGATGCTAAAGGCTGAGGGCAAGGCATTTAAGATAGAGAAGCACATTCACAATTACCCTCACTGCTGGCGTACAGATAAGCCTGTACTCTATTACCCTCTTGACAGTTGGTTCATTAAGACCACCGCTTGCAGGGATAGAATGATAGAACTTAATAAAACCATAAACTGGAAACCTGAATCTACAGGTACAGGCAGGTTTGGCAAATGGCTTGAGAACCTACAGGATTGGAACCTGTCACGTAGCCGCTATTGGGGTACTCCACTACCTATTTGGCGTACAGAAGATGGTTCTGATGAGATTTGCATAGGTTCTTTGGAGGAACTTTTTGCTGAGATTGAGAAATCTGTCAAGGCTGGCATTATGAAAGAGAACCCTTACAAAAACTTTAAGGTAGGTGATTTCTCTAAAGAGAACTATGCCCCTACCAACATTGATTTGCACCGTCCATATATTGATGCCATAATTTTGGTATCAAAAGACGGGAAGCCTATGAAACGTGAGTCTGACCTTATAGACGTTTGGTTTGACTCCGGCTCAATGCCTTACGCTCAACTTCACTATCCTTTTGAGAACAAGGAACTTGTGGATAAACGTACATACTACCCTGCAGACTTCATTAGTGAGGGTGTTGACCAAACCAGAGGTTGGTTCTTTACACTACACGCCATTGCCACTATGGTATTTGACTCTGTATCGTTTAAGAATGTTATCTCTAATGGTCTTGTACTGGATAAGAACGGAAACAAGATGTCAAAGCGTCTTGGCAATGCTGTTGACCCGTTTGGAGCTATTGATAAGTATGGTTCAGACCCTCTAAGGTGGTATATGATGACCAACTCAGCCCCTTGGGACAATCTAAAATTTGACGAGGAAGGCGTGGAGGAGATATCACGTAAGTTTTTTGGCACTCTGTATAATACATACTCATTCTTTGCTCTGTATGCAAATGTGGATAATTTCAGCTATGCAGAAAATGATGTTCCTATTGCAGAGCGTCAAGAGATTGACCGTTGGATACTCTCTTTACTTAACACTCTGATAAAAGAGGTTACAGATGCTCTTAACGATTATGAGCCTACACGTGCCGGACGTGCCATACAAGATTTTGTATGTGAGAATTTAAGTAACTGGTATGTGCGTCTTAACCGTAAGCGTTTCTGGGCTGGCAAGATGGATAAGGATAAACTATCCGCTTATCAAACTCTATACACTTGTCTTGAGACTGTAGCCCTGCTTATGGCACCTATAGCACCTTTCTATTCTGACAGGATTTTCAGAGACCTGAATGCCGCAACAGGACGATTCAGTGCGGAATCTGTCCATTTGGCTGATTTTCCAAAATATAATGCCAATATTGTGGATAAGAGATTGGAGGAGCAGATGGAACTTGCCCAAAAACTTACATCTCTGACTCTTGCTCTGCGTAAGAAAGCGGACATCAAGGTTCGTCAGCCACTCAGCCACATTATGATACCTTCCACATCGGGTAACATAGAAGAGAATCTTAAAGCAGTGGAAGACCTTATTAAGGCAGAGGTTAATGTTAAGGAGATTAAGATAGTGTCAAGTTCTGACGGAATTCTGGTAAAACGTATAAAACCTGATTTCAAGAAACTTGGACCTAAATGCGGTAAGATAATGAAGAGTGTGGCTGCCACACTACAAAGTCTGTCTCAAGCGGATATTCGTAAGTTTGAGGAAGACGGCAAATATACATTAAGCATTGATGGTCAAAGTGTTGAGATTCTGGCAACTGATGTTGAGATATTCTCAGAAGATATACCAGGGTGGCTTGTGGCAAACGACGGAAACCTGACCATTGCTCTTGATATTACTGTTACAGAGGAACTTAAACAGGAGGGTCTTGCACGTGAACTTGTGAACCGCATACAGAATATGCGTAAAGGTAGCGGACTGAATATAACCGACAAAATTTCTATAATTTACAAGGCAGACGATGACTATTGCAAGGCTATTGAAACTTTTGCTGATTATATTATGCAGCAGGTGCTTGCAGTAAGTATCAAACCTAATGATTGTATATCTGAATCACAGGATTTTGACATTGACGGTAAAATTATTTCAATAAAAATAGAAAAAGCATAACACTTTATGCTGTTTATATAAAAAATTTCACTATATTTGTGAAATCATAACTCAAAGAAAGGGGGTTTACTATGGCTGAAAAAACACGTTATTCAGATTCTGAATTGGAAGAATTCAGGGCGATAATCAACCAAAAGCTTGAACAAGCTTATTCTGACTATGACCAATTAAAGAATGCTCTTAACAATTTAGACGGTAATGACACTTCTGACACCTCTCCTACTTTCAAAGTGTTGGAAGAGGGTGCCACTACTATGTCTAAAGAGGAGGCTGGCAGGCTTGCTCAGCGTCAGATGAAGTTTATTCAAAACCTGCAAGCCGCCCTTGTACGTATAGAGAACAAGACATACGGCATTTGCAGAGAGACTGGTAAACTTATACCTAAGGAGCGTTTAAGGGCTGTTCCTCATGCCACTCTCAGTATAGAGGCAAAAAATGAAAGGAATCGTCAATGACAGAAATTCAAAAGAATTCAGTTATTGCGGCAACCATTGCACTCATAGTTTTAACGGCAGACCAAGCCTTAAAACTTTGGGTGCATAGTTCTTTTTATTTGAACGAGGAATATGTTATCACAGACTGGTTCAGGCTACACTATATAGAGAATGACGGTATTGCTTTTGGAATAACCCTTTTTGACAAGCGGATTCTTACCATTTTCAGAATTATAGCAAGCGGACTTATTGCGTGGTACACCATACACTCCATTAGGCATAATGCTGGCACTTTGTTCATAATCTGCCTCTCTCTTATATTTGCAGGAGCCACAGGCAATATAATAGACTGTGTGTTTTATGGTGTACAGTTTGGTTATGCCCCTGTTTTTTACGGAAGAGTCATCGATATGCTCTATTTCCCATTAGTAGAGTGGAACATGGGTGGAGAACACTACATATTTTTCTCTCCTATATTTAATTTGGCTGACTCTGCCATAACCATCGGAGTATTTATAATACTTATTTTTAATAAAAAAGTATTCAAGGAATGAGACAATTCTCTTACATAACTCTGATTTTTTGTGCATTGCTGACCATTGTCTGCTCATCGTGCAACGATATTCGACCGTCATACGTCCCTGACAATGAGGAGATGGCATCTTTGCTATATGACATTCATATTATGGAATCAATAGTAAAAACCAGAAGCATAGATAAAACAACTAAAGCATCTATCTATAATCAAATACTGCAGGAACACCACTTGACTCCCAATGATTTTGACAGTTGTCTTGCATGGTTCAGCAACAATAAGAAGGAGTATAAAAATGTTTACAACATTGTGAAATTGGCTTTGGAAGATGAGAAAAACAGGATTCTTGCCGGTGAATACACATCAACAGTTGAAGACCGGAACCATAGGGTACACGATTTTTATTCACCTTTCTTTAGGTCTAAAGATTCAGCCATCTTCTATCTACCTGAAATTAAGTTGCCTCCTGAATTCGGCAGAAATGAGGGCGGTGGCTACCCCTACGTTGAGAGACTCGGCAGAGAACCTATCATTAAGGATTTTAGGAATCAATAGAGACTTATCACATACAGCCTTGACCTCTGGACTTATTCCATTGCCCTCATTACCCATTACTATTATTGCATTTTCATTTAATTTTGTGGTGTAAATATTCTCTCCGTCAAGCGTAGTGGCGTACTTGTGTATTGTACTGTCTATCCCCTTTAAAAAAACCGGCAAATCTGTGTAAACAACATTAACGTGGGCAAGGGAGCCCATCGAGGCTTGTACTGTTTTAGGATTATATACATCTACAGTACCTTGTGAACAAACCACATTCTCCACTGCAAACCAATCTGCAATACGGATTATTGTACCTAAATTACCTGCGTCCTGCACCCCGTCTAGTGCTATGGTAAGTTTACCCCTAAAATCAATATCCGACACTGACAATTTTTTCATTTTAAAAACAGCAAGCACGTCTTGTGGAGATTCAAGAAGGCTTATCTGCTTTAGTTCATTTTCTGTAACACATTGAATATCTGTATTCTCAGATATATAATCAGGTCTATCCCACTTTTCTGTAGCGGCTATAAAGTCACATTCAAAACACCGTAGCAACTCATTCACGGTCTTATGACCTTCCGCTATAAAAAGAGAGCTCTCATAGCGGTGCTTTTTTAATGAAAGCATCCTTATTGCCTTGATTTTATTTTTACTAATCATACAATAATTATTTTTAGATTGCTAAATTACTAAAAAATATTGATAAAATGGTTAATTTGTTATATTTTTGCATTAAATTTGCCTTTTTGTGTCCTTTTGTAAGATGAGCAAAAAAAAGTTATATATATTATTGACGGTTCTGTGCGTTCTGATATTCTCATCATGTCAGACAACTAAATACGTACCAGACGGCAAATACCTTCTTTATAAGGTTAAGGTAGTACCCGATACA
Source organism: Paludibacteraceae bacterium (assembly GCA_024405815.1). Lineage (GTDB taxonomy): Bacteria > Bacteroidota > Bacteroidia > Bacteroidales > Paludibacteraceae > Enterocola. The sequence goes on from JAKSNX010000002.1 coordinate 48,134, forward strand.
AAAGACATAAAGGCTTACGATGCACAACCTTACATAAGACAGCTACCCAATCCAAAACTTTTTGATGCCATTCCGTTTAACCTTGGAATGTATAGTCTGTCCAGCCCCGATACCGCACTATGGATAAACAGATTCTTACGTAAGATAGGAGATGCACCTGTTATTTATGATTCCACTCTGACCATATCGTCTGAGATTGAGCTGAAGAAATATATGGAAAACAAAGGCTATTGCAATGCAGTGGTAACATCAGACGTAAAATATAAAAAGAAAAAGGCATACGTTACATATAACATCATGTCTGGCGAGCCATACAAGATTAACACCTTTAGATATGGCATTACAGATGACTCAATAAGAAAGCTTGTACTGTCTGACTCCGTTCACACTCTTGTTAAGCCTGGCAATAATTTTGACATCGATGTTTTGGAGTCTGAACGTGTAAGAGTAACCAAAATACTGAAGAATAACGGTTACTATGAATTTAGCAAAGATTTTGTGGCGGTAATAGCGGATAGCACCATTGGAAACCATTTGGTTGATGTGATGATGTATATCAAACCTATGAAGCGTATAGTGGGGAAAGACCAATACAAAGTGGAGCCTCACTCTGAATACACAATACGCAATATTTATTACTTGGCATTGGAAGATTACACACAGGCTTTAGACACCTCTGTAACGTCGCATCTTAAACAAAAAAGCTACAAGGACATTACCATACACTCCAATGTCAATCTTATAAGGCCAAGGGCATTATACAGAAAAACACTATTAGACCCAGGAATGGTGTATAGCGACAGTATAATGGATAAGACATACGCCAAACTATCATCTCTGCATATTTTTAAATATCTTAACATAACCACAGACTATGTAGGTGACAGTGCAAACAAGCAATTGGATTGCTATGTGGTGATGACTCCTGATAAGGTACAATCCATAAGTGCTCAAATAGAAGGCACCAATAATGAGGGTGATTTTGGCATAGCTGGCAAACTTACATACGCTCATGGTAATATATTCAGAGGCGGTGAAGTGTTTAAATTCAGTGTCAGAGGCGGTAATGAGTCTTTAATAGGTAAACGCTCCATTTGGGATATTGCAACTGAGGCATCGTTTGAACTGCCTATTCTGCTATGTCCGTTCCTTAAACGTGATTTTTTGCGGAATAATAACACAACTACAGAGGTATATGCCAATTTCTCTTACCAAATCCGTGCAGACTATTCCCGTATAATAGCAGGTACCGGTATCCGTTACAAGTGGAACGATAAGAAAATGATAAATCACCAACTGGACTTGTTTGATTTTAATTATGTATATCTGCCGTATATGAGCGATACCCTAAAAAAGACCATAAACAACTCACTTCTAAAATACAGTTATGAGGACCACCTTATTATGCGTATAGGCTACACCATAGCATATAGTAACCAACGCTCCAACTCTCTGCAAAACTCATATTCCATTAGAGGTGCAGTGGAAACCAGCGGTAACTTACTTTACGGAATAAGTGTGGCAGCCAATGCCAATAAGAACTCCAACGACTCTTACCTTGTAGGTAAAATACCTTTTGCCCAATATGTTAAAGCAGACTTTGATTTTGCATTCCGTCATGTTGTTGATAGCAAGAATATGGTTGTGTATCATATTGGATTAGGTGCAGGTATCCCATATCTGAACTCAAACATACTTCCATTTGAGAAACGTTATTATGGTGGTGGTGCAAATAGCGTAAGAGGTTGGTCAGCACGTAGTTTAGGACCAGGCAACTACACCTCCAGAGGCAGTAACATTGACTACATGAAACAGAGTGGTGACATTAACCTGAATCTAAACATTGAATATAGGACAAAACTTGTTTGGAAACTTGAGCTTGCCGCATTCCTTGATGCAGGTAACATTTGGACTCTCAATGATGAGGGCACTGCTGAAGGTCAATTCAAGTTCAACCGTTTCTATAAACAGATTGCTTTAGGCTATGGAATTGGTTTAAGGCTTAATTTTGATTTCTTTGTGGTGAGACTTGACTGGGGTCTCAAGGCGTTTGACCCTTCCAGACCTAGTGGTAAGCAGTGGAGGTTTGTTCCAGGTTGGAAAATAACGGAAGATACAGCGCTGCACTTTGCGGTAGGATTCCCATTCTAATAATTTATAAAATTTTTAACTTTCAATTTTCAATTTTCAATTAAAAATTATTACCTTTGCACAAAAATTTAATGATGGTTCCGTAGCTCAGTTGGATAGAGCAACAGCCTTCTAAGCTGTGGGTCTCGGGTTCGAATCCCGACGGGATCACTTTTTTAGTCTAATTATTTAAGCATTTTAATCTGTATGAGAAGATTATTTTTCATTATAACTCTTCCGTTAATATCCGTTATAGGATTAAATGCCCAGAAGCTACTCACGCTTGATGACTGCACTAAAATGGCATTGGGAGAGGATACTCAACTACAAAAAGATATAGAGTTACAAACAGCAGCCACTTATACAAGAAAAGCGGCATTTGCTAATTTCTTTCCAAAATTAAGTGCCAACGGTGCTTATATGTGGAATGAGAAGAACGTTGTGCTACTGCCAAACTCACTACAGACATCATTGGGTACATTTAATGCAAGTCAGCAATCATTTACGCCATCAAATCCAGACTTTTTTCACAAATTATTCCCAGAGCTATCAAAAGATGTTGAAGATGCTATAGGAAAAATTTATGACGATTTCCGTGACAAACTTACGTTTGATGTTCACAATGTATTTGTAGGTCAGGTAGGTCTTACACAGCCTATTTATGTGGGCGGTAAATTACTGTACTCATATAGATTATCTCAAAGTGCGGAGAAGATTTCACAACTGAAAGCCAGCGGAAATAAAGAGAACCTTGTGGTTAAGGTTAACGACACCTATTGGTTAGTGGTTTCATTGCAAGAAAAAGTAAAGCTTGCAGAACAATACAGAAACCTTATAGACACCCTTTTGCAGCATGTGGAGGCCGCCGTTGAAGAGGGTGTTGCCACCAAATCAGACATACTTAAAGTTAAGGTAAAACTTAATGAGAGTGAGATGGCTAAAGATGCCATAGAGAACAGCCTTATTATAGCCAAAATGACACTTTGTCAGCTATGCGGTCTGCCTCTAAACTCAAAAATAACACTTGATTCATCTAACCTTGACAAGTATGCAGTCTCTGAGTCTTCATTAGATATTGACTCATCTATGGTTAAGAATCGCTCTGAAATTAAGATTCTTACAGAAGCGGAAAAGATGGCACGCACTACTGCAAAACTATCAAGTGCAGGTCTAAAGCCTAATATAGTGGCTGCAGCCAACTATGTAGCCTCAAGTCCTAATGTATTGGACGGATTCAACGCCAACTTTATGGGTGGATTTAATGTGGGTGTAGTTGTTAACATTCCTATAGCACACGTAGATGCTATATATGCATACAAGGCAGCAAAGCATGCCGCAAACGTGGCTAAACTGGATTTGGACAACGCCACTAAGACACTAACCGTCCAAGCAACCCAAACTGCACAGTTAGTAGAGGAAAGTAACCGCAATCTTAAACAGGCACAACTAAATATGGAGAATGCAGAGGAGAATCTGCGTCTTGCGGAGGAGTCCTTTAAAGAGGGTATGGCTACAGTTACAGATGTAATGATTGCCCAAACAGGTTGGCAAACCGCATTCAACCGTAAAATAGATGCTGCCATAACATTACGCAGCAATGAGGTATTGCTACAGAAACAATTAGGAAAACTTTCAGTTGAATAATTATACTAATTATGGAAAACAATAAAACAGAAAAAAACGTTAAAGACAAGAAAAACAGTCTTTTAGTTGGTTTGGTAGCTATAATTGAAGTTGTAATTATAGTTGCTATAATAGGTATATTTGTATATAAGCCGGAACCTGAAATAATATCGGGTGAGGCTGAGGCTTCTGAATATAAGGTATCGGGTAAGATGCTTGGGCGTATAGAGGATTTCTTTGCAGAAGAGGGTGATTTTGTACATAAAGGCGATACTCTTGCGGCTATAAGCAGCCCTGAGGCGGACGCACAACTTGCTCAGGCTCAAGCTGCAAAAAGTGCTGCTGACGCTGCTCAGCAAAAAGTGAATAAAGGTGCACGCAATGAGCAGATTGAGAGTGCTTACTCTATATATCTGAAAGCAAAATCAACGCGTGAGATTGCTGAACAGACATACCAACGTATCCAACGTCTTTATGATAAGGGTGTAGTATCACTTCAGAAACGTGATGAAGCAGAGGCTCTATATAAAAGTGCACAAGAGTCTGAAAAAACAGCAAGACTTCAGTATGGTATGGTTAGAAACGGTGCTGAAGAGGAGGGCAAAGCCGCTGCACAAGCCTTGGTTGACCAAGCAGATGGAGCTCTTAAAATTGTTAACGAACTTATTAGCGAGAAATATCTTATAGCTCCTATTGACGGTGTCATTGAGAATGTATTTGCTCATAAAGGAGAGTTGGTTGCCCCAGGTGCCCCTGTAATGAGTATGATTGATGAGACTGATATGTGGTTTGTATTCTCTGTACGTGAGAATATGCTAAAGGGATTCAATGTAGGTGCAGAGTGGCTTATTAAGATTCCTGCATTAGGAAAACGCAGTTATAGAGTTAAAATCACTCACATAAAAGCAATGGCAAGCTATGCTACATGGCGTGCCACTACTGCCAGCGATAAATATGATGTGCGTACTTTTGAGGTAAAGGCACGTCCTATGGAGACTATTGAAGGTTTACAACCTGGTATGACCGCAATTATCAATCCTGAACAGCAGGATTACGACTAAGTTGAGTTTCTTCAAAGACATACTGAACGTAGCAAAGCGTGAGACATCTATAATGTTTTCACGCCCACTATATATGATTGCAACGGTTGTTGTAATGTTGCTGTGTTGTTTCTTTTTTGCAACCATTATGCAAAAGGGAGTGCCAGAGCGTATGCCTATAGCCGTAGTTGATTTGGATAAAACCACTACATCACGTAACGTTATCCATCAGCTTAACTCTATGCAGATGGTTCAGGTAACCAAAGTATGCAACTCATACGCAGAAGCACGTGATATGCTGCAACGTGGTGATATTTATGGCTTTATGCTTATTCCACGTGGCTTTTACAATAAACTTGCAGGTCTTAAAAGACCGACATTAAGTGTATATACCAACAACACCTATACAGTAGGTGCCAATATGGCTTACAAACAACTGCTTACAATGTGTAACTTGGTGGCAGGTGCCTTGCAGTTGGAGGTGTTTACAGCAGTAGGTCTAACAGAAGAACAGGCTATGACCCTTATTCAGCCTATTGTAATGGAGAACCATCAGATAGGAAACCCCAAAGCCAACTATGCAATTTATCTGGTAGGAACTATACTTCCAGGTATATTAGGTCTTATTGTGCTTACAACCACCGTATTCTCTATAGGCTTGGAGTTAAAGGACAAAACATCAAGAGAGTGGCTTGATGTTGCCGATGGTTCTATGCCTGTGGCGTTGATAGGCAAATTATTACCGTATAATTTGATTTATTTAGCATTAGGTATATGCTGTAATATGTTATTGTTTGAGGTAATGGATTTACCTGTTGCAGGCTCATTCTTACTTATGAGTCTTGCTATGCTTGTATATGTTTGTGCTATGCAGGCCATTGCAGTATTATTTATAGGTCTTATACCAACTGTACGTACAGCATTGAGTATAAGTGCGTTATACGGAATGCTCGCTTTCTCAATGTCTGGATTCACATATCCACCTATGGCTATGCTGCCTGCTTTCAGGTCTCTTACATGGCTGTTCCCATTAGGGCATTACTACCATGTATATGCAAATGAGGCACTGCTTAACGGACCTATAGAAAACACTATTCTACCAATGATATGGATGTTGCTTGCACTACTTCCTCAGCTGTTTATAGTTGAAAGATTACGCTATGCCGCCATAAATCTTAATTATTCTCCAAAATAATGAGTGCCTTTAAAGATATATGGAACAGTTGCAAACAGGTAATGCTTAATATCTGGGAAGTGGCCTCTAACACAATAGTTGAGGTTTTCCACGACCATGGTGTTATGTCTATCTTTTTTATAGCAGGGCTTGTATATCCGTTCCTTTATGAGGGGCTTTGTTGGGAGAACACACTTAAAGAGGTGCCTATCGCTGTGGTTGACTTATCGGGTAGTCAGCAGAGTAAGAGATTCTTACGCAAGGTTGACGCATCTCACGATGTTAAAATTGAATACCGCTGCACATCTATGACAGAGGCAGAGCAGCTGTTGCAAGACCAAAAGGTACATGGTATAATGTACTTTCCAAGAGATTACGCAGATAATCTGGAGGGGGTTAAAGGTCAGGCTCACGTATCTGTATATTGTGATATGTCCACATTTCTTTATATGAAGAACATACTATTATCATCAAGTTTGGTTATGCTTGATGAGATGCACTTGGTACAGAGGCAACGTATGAGTGCTTTAGGTGTGGGCGATGAAATGATAAATGAATTTATACAGGGCTCACAATATGAGGAGACCAAATTATACAACCCTATAGACGGCTATGCCTCATTCCTTATTCCGCCTGTACTTGTGCTTATTATTCTACAGACACTGTTTTTAGGTTTATGTATGCTTATGGGTACGCTGCGTGAGGAAAAACGCCTCTATAAAGTTTCAAACAACAAGTGGTCAAATTCCATACAGGTGAATTTAGGTATGGCACTTGGATTCTTTATAATCTACATAGGATTAAGTTGTATAGACCTTATATTGGTTCCAAGAATATTTGGAAACATACCTCATATTGGAGATGTTAAGAACCTTATTATGTTTATAGTTCCTATGCTTCTATCCACCATATTCTTCTCTTTATTTATAGCGGGATTCCTTAAAAATAGAGAGACTGGTATGGTAGTGTTGCTTCCTACATCTCTTATATTCCTGTTTATTGCGGGAGTATCTTGGCCTCAAGTATGTATTCCAGAGGCTTGGAGACATCTGTCTTATTTCTTTCCAACTACATGGAGCCTGCACGGATACCTGCATCTGAACTCTATGGGTGCCACTATGTCTCAAATTGCTAAAGAGTTTAACGCATTGTGGATTCTTACAGCATTCTATTTTGTGCTGGCGGTAATACAAATGGTTGTAATTTTCCGCAAAGACCCAAAATCCTTAGCTTCAAATAATTGAGGATTCTGCCCTGCCCTCTCTAATTTCTGTAGATGATATATTGAATTGTGGTGCGTCTATAAGCACCATAGATGGATACTTGGTGCGTATTAACTCTGTAGCATCATATCCGGGACGTGGATAAACCATTACTCTATGTTTATCTAAAATCTCCTGATAATTATACCACTTGTTAAAGCATAACACATTATCAGAGCCAATAATAAGGGTGAAATCCACATTTGGGTACATCTGACGTAGAACAGCAAGCGTATTTACCGTATATGACGGTACAGGAAGGTGTATTTCCACATCACAAACCTTAATATTTGGCATAGATGCTACCGCCTGCCTTGCAAGCTTTAAACGCTCTTCATCGGGCATTAAATCCTTACGTCTTTTTAGTGGATTTTGTGGTGAGACCACAAGCCATATCTGCTGAATATCAGTAGTTTCAAGTATATGCTTGGCAAGCCCTGTATGCCCATAGTGTATCGGGTTAAACGAACCGCCCAATAAGCCTACTCTTTTTATTGAGGCATTCATCTCTCCCATCCACTTATCTTGTGCAGGCATATCACCTGTCCAAAAAACTGCGGACAACTCTTCCTGCTTCTTCTGTGGCTTTTTGCAAGTTATCATTTACTATAACCTTATCAAACTGTGGTGCAAAACTAATCTCGTACTCCGCCTTTTTCAAACGTTGCTCTATTACATCTTGGGCATCAGTTCCACGCCCCTCCAATCGTCTGCGTAGTTCTTCTATGCTTGGTGGCATAATAAAAATGGTGAGGGCATCGGCTCCATATTGCTTTTTAATATTTAATCCCCCTTTTACATCTACATCAAATACAGTGGCATTACCTTTAGCCCCTATACGCTGTATCTCACTTTTAAGTGTACCGTAAAAACGGTCTTTATAAACCTCTTCGTACTCTACAAACTCACCCGATGCTATCTTTGCCTTAAACTCATCGGCACTTAAGAAATAGTATTCTACTCCATCTTGCTCACTGCCACGCGGAGGGCGGCTTGTGGCACTTATTGAGAACTCCATACCAAGATTCTGCTCTAACAATTTACCAATTATGGTACTCTTGCCAGAGCCAGACGGGGCGGAAAAAATAATTAGTTTAGACATTATAAAACATTTAATACCTGCTCTTTTATTTGTTCAAGTTCATCTTTCATCTTTACCACTATAATCTGCATCTCTGAGTGGTTTGATTTGGAGCCTAAAGTGTTTATCTCACGCCCCATCTCCTGTGCTATAAAGCCCAATTTCTTTCCTTGAGCGTTCTCATTAGCCATAACCTCACGGAAATATTTTATATGGTTTGTAAGACGCTGTTTCTCCTCACTTATATCAAGTTTCTCAATATAAAATATAAGTTCCTGCTCCAAACGGTTGGGGTCAAATTTTATTTTATCCTCCAACTCTTTAAGATTATCCTCAAGACGTGCTTTAATTTTATCTATTCTTGCACGCTCATATTGTGGCACCTCTGCAAGCAAAGCCGCTATATTGTCAAGTTTTGTTGTAAAGAACTTTTCAAGCCCCGCACCCTCTTGATTGCGAAACTCCTGTAATTGCTCTATCGCTCCTTCTATAGCTTTGCGAGCCTCATTCCACTCATCATCTGTAAGTTCCACACTCTCCGTTTTCATAACATCGGGTATGCGTAAAAGTACGCTGAACCAATCCTGCGGCTCAGCTATGCCATTCTCTACAGCCATTGCAGATAAAGTTTGCCTGTATGTACGGAACGCCTCTGCGTTTATCTGCACACTATCGCTCTGCCCTGCATTGTCAATATAGAGTGAAAAATCCACCTTGCCGTGCACAAGACGCTCTGATATAAGATTTCTTATATCTATCTCTTTGTCTCTGAATATATTCTGCACTTTTGCCGATATATCCATCTGCTTGCTGTTAAGCGATTTAATCTCTGCAATAATCTTCTTGTTTGCAAAAGGGACTACGCATTTACCGTATCCCGTCATAGACTGTAACATATTACTTTATCTTAGTATTTAAAAAATTCAAATAAACATCAACATCTGTCTCATAGAACATAGGTCCTGCCACCACAGACTCATCATCGGGGTCAATAATATAATGGCAAGGCTGGGCATTCTGATTAAAAAGCACCTTTTGTATATATTTATTCTTATCTCCAAGCAGTGTAATGGAACTATTACCCGATGTAACGTATGGCTCATCAAGTTCTGTAACCTTGTCATCAACATAAAGGGTGCAGACTATGAAATTTGATTTCATACATTCTGTAACCTTATCATTTGCAAGCACTTTCTGCTCCATCTTACGACAATTCACACAACCGTAACCCGTAAACATTACAAGCACATTCTTACCCTCTGCCTTACCCTTAGTCATAGCCTCATCGTAGTCCATAATGGCACCTCTCTCCCACTCAGGTGCTTCTATAAAGTGCTGGGTGTTCATAGGTGGCAACCAACCGCTTATGGCGTTGAGTGGTGCTCCCCACAGCCCTGGAATCATATATATTACAAATAGCACTGAAAGTATCGCCACACAGATTCTGCCTTTTGTCACTTTTTGTTTATTACCACCGTCTATCGGGAATTTTATAAGACCCAACATATAGAGTGCAAGCACGATGAATAGTAATATCCAAATAATCAGGAATATATCTCTTGTAAGTATATTCCATTGATATGCCTGGTCTGCCACACTTAAGAACTTAAATGCAAAGGCAAGTTCCACTATGGCAAGCGTAACTTTTAAGGCAGCCATCCAACCGCCCGATTTTGGCAGTTTGTTAAGCCACTGCGGGAATATGGCAAACAGTGTGAACGGCAATGCAAATGCAAGAGAGAATCCAAGCATACCTATAATAGGCTTAATCCAAGTTCCGTTTGCGGCACCCAATGCCACCGCACCTGCTATAGGAAGTGTGCAAGAGAATGACACAAGCACTAATGTCAGTGCCATAAAGAAAGTGCCTATATACCCTGCCCTCTCCTCGTTTTTGGCAGAGCCGTTAACCCAACTCTGTGGAAGTTGTATTTCAAAATAGCCTAACAACGATATGGCAAACACTATAAATATTATGGTAAACAGTACATTGGGTAGCCAATGCGTGCTGATATCGTTGGCAAAACCTTGCCCAAATATAGCTGACAACACTATACCTACAACCACATATATAAACACTATTGAGAATCCGTAGAAAAACGCTTGCCGTCTGCCTCCGTGTTTCATAAAATATGATACTGTCATAGGTATCATAGGAAATACGCAAGGTGTCAGAATACCAAGCAGCCCACCTGCAAATGCAATCAAAAAGAACCACCAGAGCGACTCACCTCGACCATTGACCCTTGTCCCTTGTCCCTCTATGACGGACAGCGAGCAGTGGACAGTGAGTTGAGCCTCTACAGGAACGCATGCACCGTCTATGCAAGCCTGACCCTCAACGCTTATATTCAGTTGGACTGTGGTGTCGCAAAGTGCTTGAAGCGGCATTTGATAAGTGACAACACCACTGTGATAGAGTTCCGTCTCATTAAGAAAATCATCGTAGTGTTCAGTTGGTTCAGGTATTTCAGTAAACGTTTGTTGTAGTGGCTCATAGCATTCTGACGACTGTAGTGATATTACCAAAGGCAAGGCAGTTCCCTTATGGTTTTGGGAATAAAGATGCCAACCATTCTCTATGGTGGCTGTTAGCGTTACCATCGGGGTACCGTCTGTAACAGTAACATAAGCATTCCAAGTTACAGGATTCTGCATAGTGCCGCCAATAGCACCCATCTGTGGAGCGTTAGATAAAAAAGATGCCGATATCTGTGAATACACAATCACAGACATTAGGAATAAAGTCAATATAAGCGACAACCTTTTCATAATTCCATAGTTTGGTTACAAAGGTACGCAATTTTTTTGTATCTTTGTAAAAATTTATGCTCGCTATGAATTTCAGATTTTTATACCACTACATTCAGTTTTTTCACAACCACATCTATTACCGTAAGATTGAAATAAAGGGTAAAGAGAATATCCCCGATAAAAACGAAGCCACCATAATTGTAGCAAACCATCAGAATGCCATAAATGACCCGTTAGCATTGGAATTTGCATTCCCCGATAGGGCTATAAACCTGTTTGCCCATGGTGCATTGTTCCGTAACAAGATAGTAAACAGTTTTTTTCGCTCCATACACGTGATACCTGCTTACCGTATGCGTACAGACGGAGAGGAGAGCTTAGGCAAGAACTATGATGAGTTTGCATCGGTTGAGGATAAAATCTTTAACGGTGAGAGCGTAGGCATATTCCCCGAAGCCACAAATCAGACATCACGGTTTTTAGGGGAGTTCTCATTGGGTTATCTTAGAATGGCTTTTGCCGC
>JAKSNX010000020.1 GCA_024405815.1 Paludibacteraceae bacterium
TGTGATTGGACCTTTTAAAACTTACAGAATCTTCCTGAGACATTGCAAACCAAATGTTTGGGTCCGGTTTGGGTGGCTGGCTTTTTATGTTCTCTGATGTTTCCACTGCGTAGGGAAAGTCTTTAATGTGTCTTTCATACTTACTGGCGTATTCCTCATATAAATCGTCTAATTTTTTAGAGAGCCCTATTTCATGCGGAAAGTTGTCTATAATATATATCCGTGCGTCATAAAAAGCTTTATTATCCCAACATTTATATGCGGCACGCTCCTTTATTTTACGTTCATCGGCACATTGCACCGCCTGTTGGTATAATTGTTCATATATCTTTACTACAGGGTCTTCAGTAACTGTATCTTTTGTAACGGTCTCTTCTTTTGTAACAGTTTGCTTTGTAACAGATTCTGTTTTAGAAACACTTTTGGGGGTGCTATGCCCGCTATCTTTATGTGTAATGGATTTTATAGTGTCAATATTACCTATGGTATCCGTCTTAAAAACCGTATCTTTAACTATTACAGGGCTTACCTCTTCAGGTGGAGTGGCGGCAGGGTGGTTGTTTGGAATGAACCACCAAAGTGCGGCGATGGCGATAATCATTAGCGGAAGCAGAAGCAGCAGTGCTCTGGCTCTGTCCGCTGTGGCAATGGCACTCTTAATCTCAGAAATGTTCCGGTATCGGCGTTTGGGGTTTGTACGCCTGCACTTGCGGCAAATAAATGCGTATCGGTGCGGAAATATTAACTTGATTATTTTGCCTAAGGCATAGATGTCTGTGGGTATATGTGTCTCTCCGCCACTTGTCTGCTCTGGCGATGCGTATTGCCTTGTGTAGCCTTGGCTCTTTTCTAAATAGGAATCTGAGTCAGACAAACCAAAATCTACAAGAACCGCACGGTTCCCCTCTTTCCTGACCATAAAGTTCTGTGGCTTTATGTCATTATGGACAATGCCTCGTGCGTGCAAATCCTCTACGGCTTCAAGAATATCATTAAGAATAAGTGTGCGGGTCTTGGCATCGGGGTTAGACCGTAAAAATTTTTCAAGAGAGGAGCCTTCAATGTAATCAAGTTTCAGGTAGTAGCCAAGACTGTCATCGTGGAACATACCGTATGACTTGACAATATGTTTGCTGCTTGCCCCCGATAGTATGGTATGCTCTCTCTCTAACAGTGCTTTCTCCCTTGCGTAGTTGCCTTGAGCCTTGTTGATTGCCTTAATAAAATAGACTTTGCCGCCTACAGCCTGTCTGTAAAGTTTATGATTTTGAGACAGCGATTTAAGCTCAGTCAGTTGATTGAGTTCCAACTCCTCCGTCTTGTCTGGTGTGGCGGAAGTTATTATTTCTGATGATTCATAGGCCTTTGCCATTTCAGATTGCAAAGTAAGTGGTTTTTGACTATCTTTGCAAAAAAAATTATAAACATGGCAACTTCAATTCCGGCATCAACTCCTTCAATATCTGTTTTGATAAAGGCGGTAACTTCAAAATACAATGAAATCAAAAGTGATGATGAAAAGCCTTTGGATACCACAGAAGGCATTTTTACGCTTAAAGATAAGTATTTGAACGCCAAAATCAGCGATGATACCCTCCGCCGTCTTTTGGGGCTTAAATCAGGTTATAAGAGTGTCCGTAAATTTACGCTTGATGTGCTGAGCCGTTATGTGGGCTATGCTGATTGGGAGGATTTTAATGCCCATAACGCCGATTCTGAGGGCGTGCAGAGTTATATAAACACCAAGAATGCCGATATTGTCTCTGGTAAACTTTCAATAGGCGATAGGGTGGAACTTTCTTGGCTGCCCGATAGAAAATGTTTATTGGAGTATCTGGGTGAGAATAAGTACAAGGTACTTGAAAGCATAAACTCCAGCACACTTGCAGAGTCTGACACATTATGTTTTAGTGCAGTTACATTAGGTGAACCGCTTAAGGCGGATAATCTGCAAAAAGGCGAAACCCTTTACAAAGAGGTGATTTTGGGCAAGAAAGACGGTATATCCTACGCCAAGGTTTTAAAATAGAGACAATTTAGAATGAGCCGCAAATCATTTGTTGCAATTATTTGGGCTATACTTTTAACATCGTGTACAGAAAAGTATGACTTTAAGCTTAGCACTGCACCATCAAGGATTGTTATTACGGGCTATGTATGCAACGAGCCAGGGCAGTATGCCATAAACATATCACGCACAGGCGGTTATTTTGCTGCTGATAGTCTTACAGATGTGCCTTCTGCAGATGTCTATATAAATGATGAGAAACTTACGCCGTGCGATACCATTCCTAACAGGTATCTTACAAGAGATGACTTTTGTGCCGCTGATGGTGAGGTGTACCGCCTTAAGGTTGAGATAGATTTTGACGGCGATGGGGTAAATGAGACCTATACCGCTGAGGCTAAGACCCCTTACTTTGTTCCACTATCGGGTCTGTTGTTACAAACATTGTCAAATGACAGTGGCGGCTCACAGTTCCCTATGACAACCCTTATAACATTTCAAGACCCTAAAGGCATACCGTGTTATTATGGGGCGCACTTGTACTTAACTACAGCCAGAGATTCTGCCGATACATACAATAGGTATCATATATCAAACACTCCGTCAAAGTATTGCCTTGGCACCACTGCCACCGATGCCATAGATGGTCAGTTTGTTTTTTTTCCTGCGTATTTAATTTCAAAGAGGCTGCTATATCATCCGCTGGATACCCTTACCATATATCCTAACGATACTGTAGAGGTTGAACTTAACTGCCATACTAAAGAGTATTTTGATTTTTTAAGTAATTGTACAAGTTCAGCCAGCGGTTCCAACCCGATGTTTATGGTGCCTGCAGGTCCTATTCAGGGCAATATAAGTGGTGGAGCCATAGGGGCATTTGGAGTTTATACAGTATCAAGGAAAAAGGCTGTGGTTCAGTATAAGGAGGGCAGTTGGACAGATGAGCAGATGATAAAACGCTTTGGAGTGGATTGGCGTAAACTGTTCCCTAAAGAGGAGAGTGGCAGATGAGGCGGTGTGTGTTTATATGGTTAATTGCTCTTATGCCTTGCATAATGTGTTATGCCGCCAACCCTTTGGTTGATGAGAGTGACTCAATACGTATGGAGGGTACTCTTGACGAGGTCTCTGTTACAGCACTATCATCACGTAAAAAACTTGATATACCATCACTTGGGTTGGAGAAACTTACAATACAGCAGATAAGGCTGATGCCATCTATGTTTGGTGAGGTGGATGTTATTAAATCATTGCAGATGTTGCCAGGTGTGCAGTCTATGTCTGAGGGTTCATCGGCGTTTAGCGTGCGTGGTGGAGCCCCTGACCAGAACCTGATATTGCTTGATGGTGCCACCATCTACAATGCCTCACACTTTTTGGGTTTCTTCAGCATTTTTAACAACGATATTATAGATAATGCGGTGCTTCATAAGGGTGATATGCCAGCAACGCAGGGTGGCAGACTCTCATCGGTGCTTGAGGTTACTACCAAAGAGGGTAGTAATGAGAAACTGCACGGACAGGGTGGAATAGGGCTTATATCGTCAAGAATATTATTGGAAGGTCCGCTTGTAAAGGATAAACTTACCGCTTGGATTGGTGGGCGAGTGTTCTACGCAGGTATGTTTCTGCCAGCGTTAAAGAATGTTAACCGATTGGTAAGCAAGAGCCGCCTCACTTTTTACGATATTAACGCAAAACTGTCAGCCACACTCTCCGCCAAACACAGACTCTACATAACAGGATATGCAGGCGGTGATTATATGGCACTTAGCGGTACAGGTAAGTTTATGTATTCAAACTACTCAGCCACAGCCAGATGGAGTGCCATAGTGTCAGATAAATTCTATATAAACACATCTTTTTTATCGTCATTCTATAATTATACGGGCAGTGGAAGTCTGAACGCCTTATCGGGTCAGTGGACATCTAAAATAGATGATTATGGTTTCCGTCAGGAATATACCTATAACCCCGATGTGCATAACAGCCTTAAAATGGGCTATCATCTCTCATATAAGTATATTAAAAGTGGCGATACTAAAATAAATCAGGAGGGAATAGAGAATAGTATGGGTATAAGCATACCTGCCACAAGTAGCATTGAGACGGCACTATTTGCCTCTAATGCACAGAAATACGGCATAGTGTCACTTACATACGGACTGCGTGCATCTTTCTTAAATAATATTTATTGGAACTTGGAGCCAAGAGCAGGAATTGCGGTTGAGTTCTATAAAGATATGTCACTTAAAGCAAGTTATTCACGTACAGCACAGTACATACACCTTATGCAGACCTCTACAGCAGGCTCTCCGCTTGATGTGTGGAAAGTGTCAAGTCCTAACCTGAAGCCTGAGACTTGTGACCAAGTGTCGGTGGGTTATGTCTGCAATTTTTATAAAGACCAATTCCAGATAAGTGTGGAGGGTTACTATAAATGGCTTCACAATGTGGCTGACTTTAAGGATTTTGCAGACGTGATGCTAAACAAGGACGTAGATGCTGAGATACTTAGCGGCAAGGGCAGGGCATTTGGCGTGGAGTTTATGCTAAGGCGTGATATTGGTAAGGTTACGGGGTGGGTTAGTTACACCTATTCACGCTCATTCCGCACCATAGACGGCATAAACAGCGGGCGTGAATATTCATCTACGGCAGACCGTCCTCATAGTGTAAATATATTCCTAAACTATAAGATAAACAAGTGGATAGACGTAAGTGCCACTTGGGTGTATGCCACAGGACAACCATTTACCGCACCCGATGCACGCTATGAGGTACCCGATTTTGGAGACAAGGAGGTTATTCCGTTATATACGGGGCGTAACACATACCGTATGCCAGATTATCACAGATTAGACCTTGCGGTAACCTTTGACTTAAATAAGGGTATAAAAAAGCGTTATAACCACAATATTAACATTAGTCTGTACAATGTATATTGCCGTCATAACGCTTGGATGATGAGTTTTCAGACCAACCCGGAGTCACATCAGCAGGAGGCAATCCTCACCTACCTGTTCTCCATAGTTCCGTCTATAACCTACAACCTGAGCTTCTAGTCTTTAAACTTAGAATTGAAATTATTTTACAATTATAAATTCTACTCGTCTATTTTTTGCTCTATTGATAGCAGATGTATTGGGGAAGAGTGGTTGTTTACTACCCATACTATGTACTGATATTCTTCCTGCACCAACACCTTTGTCCATAAGATATTGTTTTGCTGTTTTTGCACGAATAATACCTATGGTGTAATTGGTCTGTTCGTCTCCAATGTCGCAACAATGTCCTAACAACTCTATTTTTATATCTTGATTTTTCAATAAAATGTCGGCGACAACATTTAGTTTTTCAATGTTGTTAGTTGATAATTGGTAGGAATTGAACTTAAATTCACCTATTCTAATAGACTCTAATTGTTCTGGCGAATTAATAACAACATTGTCTGTTGTTATGATGTTAGTCTCATTTGTTGTGTCATCAGTGGAATCTTTGTAAGTCTCAATAGTGTTTTCATTGTTAGTCTCAATATGTTGTTGGTTGGCATCAGTATTTTTTTTGGAAGGCAAAATATATTCTTTGATATCTGGTCTTTCGTCATCAGGTAAAGATGCATATTCTTCGTATGTCATATCAACACCATAAGACTCCTTCATAAAATTAGAGAAACTATCGCCCGTTTGTGATTGTCCTTGTTGGCGTAAACACCATAACATTTCTGCTGTGGATTTGTTTCTGAGACATTTTTTCACACTGCCGTACTTCCCTTCCCCACAATCAATTATCTCGTATTTGCAATCAAAATTAGGGTCATATTTAGGTGAATTTGGGTCTCTGGAATTTTCTTCAAATTTGGATAGATCTCTAGTGTCTTTAGCAATTTTTGCATCTTCTATTAGATTCGCCGCTTCTACGAGTGCATGAACTGCTGAACCCACAACGTTCATTTCATTATTTGAATTTGAGTGTTTGTCAGCAATCATATTATTCATTGAATTGTTCATTAGTTGATCAAATTTGTCCATCTTTAACCCTCCCATTGCCCCAATAAAATCTGCTGCTACTTTAGCCCCTGCCAAAGCCATTCCTCCATCACCAGAATTAGAGGCTTGCATTAATGTAACCAAACCCTTAAGGTCTTCATCTTGCTTCCAATTGTCTAATGTTTGTGTGTTGTCAAGGTATTTTAGCCCTGTATTTGACACAGCGGTTACCGCTTCTTGTATTATTGCACAACTGCATAACAATATGGAGGCTAATAACGAAATCATTATATTTGTAAGTGTCTTTTTCATTTTACGGTAGGTATTAAAGTTGCGTTTGAAACTTTGTTATAAACTTTAGCAATGGAGTCTGGAGAGACTAAAACCATTCCTTCTGGTTTGATTAGTCCATAGTAATACTCTTGCATACTCAATGAATTGGTAACATCCATTTGAACCTTAACTCCTTTTTTAAGATTCCCTTTTGACTTGTATGAACCATCTGCAGTTAAGGTTGGAGGAACAACAATAATAGTGTCTTTAGTAAGACATTGATTAAAATTCATATTGCTTTTGTCCCAAAAATAAATTGATGTTATAAGATTGCACTTTTCTCCATATAACTCAGTTGGAGTAACATTGTACCATACAGTATTTGCAAGTTTGTACGTTGAACAACTGCACAAACTTGCAACAATACACAACAGAAAGATTTTTTTTATGCTCATATAATAAAACTATTAATAGTGAGTATTATGTTAGTTGCAGCGTTTACCTGACAAGGTTGTTATACTACAATCAGATGGAGAATCTCCTTCTTTCGCTCCACCAATGTGTATCTTTTCTTGTTGCTCCATCTGAGGTTTAACATATACGCTTCTTGATCCGTTAGTACTATGAATAGAAACGTTTACTATAACATTTACGCCAAAATTACCGTCGTTGCTTATTGCTACGATTACATAGCCGTCATGTACCTCAATAACGGATGCTACTACGGTAGCGTTTTCACCGCCTCCTGATATACTACACTGTTTTGTGGAACCTGCTGTTGCACTAATTGAAATGCACAATAGAGTACATAATACTGCAAAAATTTTTTTCATAATATTTATTACCAGTTATATCCCATCGGTTCTTCGGTTTAATAAATTTAACATTATCGCAAAGGTAAAAAACAATCTTCAAATGCTTCTCGGTATCATATTGCTGATATTTCAATAGATAATGACAAACTGTCATTATATTGTATGTTTTACTGCTATAATTGCTTTGTGTAGTGTGCAAATAAGTTGACACCAAGAGCCTTGGAAATTCTTAATAATAGTACGCAGTCTATGTTTGCTCTATTAATTATTTTGCAAATATTTGTGGGGTCACAGTTAATTTTGCTAGCAAGCCAGCATTGTTTTCTACCTTGTTTGTCAAGTTCTGCTTTGATTATTTTCCCGATGTGAATGTTGTTTGCTTGTTCCATAGTGTGTGGTGTGCTGCATTACTATGGTTTCGTGGAAAGTGATGGTATAAAAAAGTGCGGGCACTTTTACCACGTTAACAGGAAGCCTAGGAGAAACCTGATGAGCCTGTAAAAGTTACCCACACAAAGTGTGAATCAGGCTCATAGATTACAGTTGGCTTCTGCAACATTATACCATTTCCTCGTCAAAAAGAAATAGTTTCCTAGGCTTTTTCTTTAACGTGAAATATAGTTATGCCGTTATGTGTTATTATTTATTCTAATCCGTTCTTCAAAAATTGTCTGATATTAAGGTGAATTATGCCATCATTGTCAGTTCTTGAAACAAGAGGCGTCATTGATATGACGTATTTTGGGTGACTGTCTTTTATTGTTGCTAAATTTCCAAATTCACGCATTCTAGTATCTTCGTTTGCAATTATATATGCAACTTGAACATATTTTGTCCCTTCATTGGATTTTGTGCATACAAAATCAATTTCTCCGGCACGTAGTTGTCCTACCTTAACTTCATAGCCTAAGTGTATAAGTTGATTATACACTATGTTTTCCATTATTTTTTCTATATCTTCATCACGTGTGCCACGTGCAATGGCATTGCGTATTCCAATGTCTTCAAAATAGTATTTGTCATTGCTCTCAAAAAGGTGTTTGCCATGTATGTCATATCTGTTAACTTTATGTAGCAGATATGACTCGCATAGCATCTTTATATAGTTTAGCACCAATACTGATGTTATATTGGTATCTTGAGATTTCATATATTTTGCTATGCTGGTGGCAGATATTATTTTTCCTGTATTGTCCGCTAAAAATTTAACTAAGTTTTCAAGAAATACTGTGTTCCTGATATTGTTTCGGCTTATTACATCTTTTAGAAGTACTGTGCTAAATACATCTGATTGGTATTCATACGCATCATACTCATCCAATCCAATTTTTATGATGCCTGGTAATCCACCAAAATTAATATAATGAGTAAGCGATTCATCGCTGTCTTGTAGATTGTGAAATTGCAGGAATTCCAAATATGTAAGGGCTTGAATGTAGATTTCCTTGTATCTGCCACCTATTAGTGTGGTAAGTTCGCTGCTTAATAATTTGGAGTTGCTCCCGGTAATAATGATGTCAGTGTTTTCCTCTTTAATAAAACTGCGTAATGAGCGTTCAAATTCCTTTATATCCTGTACCTCGTCAATAAGGATATAATTGTGCTTGTCTCGGTTTATCTTGTTGTCAATGTACGTATTAAGGTCAGTATATGCTTTGATATTATCAAATGTTCTGTCTTCTTTATCAATATATATTATATTTGAATCGGCAATAGTCTCCTTGCTTGTTTTGAAGGTTTTTAGAATGGAACTTTTACCAACTCGTCTTTGCCCTGTAAGAACAATGATTCTATCTTGCCCCAAGTACTTGTCTATCTGATTTAGGTAATATGTTCTGTTTATTAGATTCATTTGTTATAGTTTTATAACACGATGCAAATATATTAACTTTTTATTTAATATACAATACAAATTGCAATATTTTACATGTTTGTTTAATATAATATACAAAAAACACAAGTCGGTTTCTGCTGCCAACCTGTGTTTTGTGTGTAAATCAGTTTATTATGTGGTTTATTTCTGCATATTAATAAAGATATTGGCTATATCTTCACCAAATTCCTTGAATCCTGATTTCAGGATTTTCTCGTATGAACTATACTTTACAGAGTAGCGTTTCTGTTTGAAAGAGAAACACTTTCCTGATGTATCACTGGCGTACCCTGATATCTCTATACTTTGGTTGCCTGCTCCAAAACCAACCCATACACGTAATGCACGGTTTCCCATATCCAAACTTTCAATATTCAGTTTAATTAGGATTTCACCGCTTTTTGGACTGACATCACTACCAGCAACCTTAACCTCTATATTTTTCCCTTTAAGTTCCTTTTCTATCTGTTCCTGAAATACAGAAGGTGCTTCAGCAAGAGCCTTTTTTAAGGCAGGGTATTGGTTGTCATCCTTATCGGGCCATACTACTTTATCCTGACCAATGGGAAGAATAACTATAGTCTTATAGTTATCAATGTTAACCACTTTGTTTATATTGATGTAATCAAGATAGTTACACCAATCCTTGTACTCTCCTGTGGCTATTGGTGTATTGTGTTTTTTTGCACACAAAACTCCGCAACATAATATTGCGGAGATTATAAGAATTGCCTTTTTCATTTTGTGTCAGTTTTTAGTCTTTGAACTTAGCACAAATGAACTCACGGTTCAGGCGGGCGATGGCACTAAGAGGAACGCTCTTAGGGCACTCTGCGGCACAAGCACCTGTGTTGGTGCAGTTACCGAATCCAAGCTCATCCATCTTGCCAAGCATTGCCTTTACACGGTTTGCAGCTTCAACTCTTCCTTGCGGAAGCAGTGCAAGTTGGCTAACCTTAGCGGCTACGAACAGCATAGCGGAACCGTTCTTGCAAGCGGCGGCACAAGCACCACAACCAATGCAAGATGCGTTGTCCATAGCCTCATCGGCGTTCTTTTTAGGAATAGGAATTGCGTTGGCATCGGGTACACCACCTGTATTTACAGACACAAATCCACCTGCTTGTATAATCTTATCGTAGGCACGACGGTCAACCATAAGGTCCTTAATTACAGGGAATGCGTTAGAACGCCATGGCTCTACTGTAATGGTCTCTCCATCGTGGAAACGACGCATGTGAAGCTGACATGTTGTAACAGCACTGTCTGGTCCGTGTGGGTGTCCGTTAATGTATAGTGAACACATACCGCAGATGCCCTCACGACAATCGTGGTCAAATACTACAGGCTCTTTCTTCTCAGAAATAAGCTGCTCATTCAGAACATCTAACATCTCAAGGAATGAACTGTCTGTAGAGATGTTATTTAGTTTATATGTCTCAAAGTGTCCTTTTGCTTTGGGACCGGCTTGACGCCATACTTTAAGTGTTATATTTATTGTTTTATCCATGATGGTTTAATTTTTGTAGTTACGTGTTTTACGCTCTGTAAACTCATAGTCAAGAGGTTCTTTAAGCATTACAGGCTCTTTGCCCTCGCCCATATATTTCCAGCAAGATGCAAATGAGAATTTATCGTCCTGACGTAATGCCTCGCCTTCAGGTGTTTGGTACTCTTCACGGAAGTGACCACCGCAAGACTCCTCACGCATAAGAGCGTCACGAGCCATAAGCTGACCAATCTCTATAAAGTCTGCCAAACGGATTGCTTTCTCAAGCTCAACGTTAAGGTCATCTGCCTTACCAGGAATATAGACGCTGCTCCAGAATAGTTTTCTGATTTCGTCAATTTTCTTGATGGCTGTCTCAAGACCTGCTTTGGTTCTGCCCATACCTACGTAATCCCACATAACAAGACCAAGCTCACGGTGTATGCTATCTACAGAGCGTGTGCCTTGTATTGACATAAGTTTTGCAATCTTATCTTTAACTGCTTTTTCAGCCTCGTCAAATTCTGGTAGGTCTGTACTCATACGTGGTACTGTAATTTGGTCTGCAAGGTAATTTTGGATTGTGTATGGCAATACAAAGTAACCATCTGCCAAACCTTGCATAAGGGCTGATGCTCCAAGACGGTTGGCACCGTGGTCAGAGAAATTAGCCTCACCTATACAGAACAGACCTTTTATAGATGTCATAAGTTCATAATCAACCCAAATACCACCCATTGTGTAGTGGATTGCAGGGAATATCATCATCGGGTCTTCGTATGGATTCTCATCTACAATTTTCTCATACATTTGGAATAGGTTTCCGTACTTTTGAGCTACAACATCTTTTCCAAGACGCTTGATGGCATCAGAGAAATCAAGGAATACTGCAAGACCTGTGGCGTTTACACCAAAACCTGCATCGCAACGCTCTTTAGCGGCACGTGAAGCAACGTCACGAGGAACAAGGTTACCGAAAGCAGGGTAGCGGCGCTCCAAATAGTAGTCTCTATCCTCTTCTGGAATATCACGCCCTTTAAGTTTGCCTGCCTGAAGTGCTTTGGCGTCTTCAAGTTTTTTAGGAACCCAGATACGTCCGTCATTACGCAATGACTCTGACATAAGGGTAAGTTTTGATTGGAATGCTCCGTGAACAGGAATACAAGTAGGGTGAATCTGTGCGTAACATGGATTTGCAAAATAAGCGCCTTTCTTGTATATCTGCATTGCGGCTGAACCGTTAGATGCCATAGCGTTGGTAGATAGGAAGAATGTGTTTCCGTAACCACCTGTGCCAAGTACAACTGCGTGGGCAAAGAAACGCTCAATTCTACCAGTTACAAGATTACGTGCTATGATACCTCTTGCTCTACCATCGATGATTACAACATCAAGCATCTCGTAGCGAGAGTACATCTTAACCTTGCCCTTGCCAATCTGACGGCTAAGTGCTGAGTATGCACCAAGCAAAAGTTGTTGCCCGGTCTGACCTTTAGCATAGAATGTACGTGATACCTGTGCGCCACCAAATGAACGGTTGTCAAGCAGACCGCCGTACTCACGTGCAAAAGGAACACCCTGTGCAACGCATTGGTCTATAATGTTGTTAGAAACCTCTGCCAAACGATATACGTTAGCCTCACGTGCACGGTAGTCACCACCTTTAATGGTATCGTAGAACAAACGATAAACAGAGTCACCATCGTTCTGATAGTTCTTGGCGGCATTTATACCACCCTGTGCGGCAATAGAGTGTGCACGGCGTGGAGAGTCTTGGATACAGAAGTTAAGTACATTGAAGCCCATCTCTGCAAGTGATGCGGCGGCAGATGCACCTGCAAGACCTGTACCCACTACAATAACGTCAAGTTTACGCTTATTGGCAGGATTTACAAGTTTTTGGTGAGCCTTGTAATTGCTCCATTTCTCTGCAAGAGGACCTTCAGGAATCTTTGCGTCTATCTTCTCCTCAACTGCTTTAGCTTTTGGAGCGGCCTCCTTTACAGCCTCAACCTTTGGAGTGGCTGTTTCTTGAATATCTTTTTTAGTAGCCATATTGTTATGTTTTTATTTGTTACACATTAGATTAAGCGGCACAAGCGGCTGCACCACAGCAGTTTCCTGCAATAAAGAAGTAAACTACAACTGCGGCGAACATAAGTACAACAAGTGTTGCTACTATATTGCTTATGCATTTAATACGTGGAAGCCATATATTGTTGCTCCAGCCAAGAGTTTGCATCGAGCTCCATACACCGTGTGTAAGGTGGAACCACAATGAGAATAGCCATACTATATAAAGTAGGGCGTAATACCACTGAGAGAAGGTGTATTTTATAAGCTCAACACCACTGGCAGGCTCCTCACCCATAATCTCTACAAGTTGCATTTTAGCCCAGAAATTGCAGAGATGCAGAACTATACCTGCAAGGATTATGAATCCAAGCACAAGCATGTTCATTGATGACCACTCTACACCATTTGAACGGTCAGAAACAGCGTAGCGGGCAGTACCTCTCGCCCTATAGTTCTGAACATTCAGAATTAAAGCGTAAAGAATGTGCAGACAGGCAAGAAATGCCAATCCTGCAGTTCCTACTAAGGCATACCAATTAGCCCCTAAAAACTCGCAAATCATGTTGTATCCATCTTCAGAGATGATGGCAACAAGATTCATAGTTCCGTGAAAGAGCAAAAAAAGCACAAGGCATGCACCTGTGATACTCATCACGAACTTCCTTCCTACAGAAGAATTAATTAACCACATACTTTTAAAAGATTAAATTATTAATAATTTTTGATTGTTTATGATTGTTTATGCAAGACATAAAATACAATAGGGTACAAAGTTAGTGAAAAGTTTTTATAAAATCAAGAACTTTTGTATTATCTGATGGTGAAAACCAATTTATTGAGTCATCTCTGCCAAACCAGGTGAGTTGTTTCTTTGCATAATGGCGTGTGTTACGCTTAATTAGGCTGATAACTTCATCTTTAGTGGCGGTTTTTCCGTCAAAATAGTCAAACCACTCTTTAAGCCCTACCGTATTAAGTGAATTCAGGTGTTTAAGGTGGTAAACAGACCTTGCCTCATCTTCCAAACCCGATGCCACCATCTCATCAACCCTGCTGTTAATGCGTGAGTAGAGCAGTTCCCTATCTGAATTAAGGCCTATTTTTACAATACGGAAAGGTCTCTCTTTTTTATTCCCCGATAAAATTGAAGAGTAGGGCTTGCCACTGAATATGCAAACCTCTAAGGCGTGCATCACGCGTTTAGGGTTTTTCAAATCCACCTTACTGTACCAATCGGGGTCAAGCAGACGTAACATTGACGTTATATGCTCAATCCCTTTGGTCTCATACATCTCTATAACGGTGCGGCGTGTATCCTCATCTACACGTGGCACATCGTCCATACCACAGCATACTGCATCTATGTACATCATGGAGCCGCCAACCATAAGAGCAAAATCAGAATGTTTGAATTGTTCTTCTATAACTTGCAGAGCATCAAGTTCATATTGTCCTGCACTATAGTAGTCTGTAATCTCTTTTACGGCAATAAAAAAATGTCGCACCTCACTCAGCTGTTGCTGTGTAGGTGCGGCTGTAACTATTGGAATCCCTTTATATATCTGGCGTGAGTCCGCTGAAATTACCGGAACTCCTAACATTTTTGCAATATCCATACTTAATGCTGTCTTTCCTACTCCCGTAGGTCCTAAAAGCACAAGCAAGGTCTTCATTTGCAAAACATTACAGATTGTTTAAATCGTCATCAAAATTAAGGTCTGAAAAACTTTCGCTGTCAAGCTCGTCCATATCAAACTCCTCATCGCCGTAGAAATTATCATCTATGCCTAAATCAGACTTAGATGCTGACTTAATAAGGTCACTGAAATCCTCTATTTGATACTGCTCTGGCGGGTTGCCTACAGATGCGGTGCATACAGCATCTTGTAAATCCTTGCCAGGAACAATCTCTTTAAGTTCAATAAAGAAATTACGGTCTGCCACATTGTCAAAATTATATAGCAGTTTCTGTCCCTCATCACTTACAAGTTCGCTGATTACGGTGTCGTCCATAGTGTAGTTGTCCACATCCATACTTGTCTCCACCTCAAACAGAGATATCTCTTGCTCCTTTTCCCAATCATCGTTGCAGGTGAAAAACGATGTGATACCATCTTTGCTATACTTAACACTGTCAAGAATGGCATTGTGTAGGTCAATGAATTTGGCCTCTGAATCGATTGAGATTTCTCTCATAAATTTCTCAACCTCATTTGAAATTAGTACAAACTTGTAAATCATATTTTAAGCATTCTGTCAAGTTCTTCCACACCAGCTCTGAAACTCTTGTCTGTATCCATAAGGTCCTGTACTGTCTTGCAGGCATGGAGTACTGTGGCATGATTTCTTTTACCTATAGTAAGACCTATGGTGGTTAATGAGTCTTTAGTCTTAAGTTTTGCAAAATACATTGCAACCTGACGGGCTTGTACAATCTCACGTTTCCTGGATTCTGACAATAGATTGTCAAGTGTAACGCCGTAATAGTCGCAGACAATATCACGTATGTCTTGTACCGTATATTTCTTTTGTGAAGCTGAAACTATGTTGCCAATAACTTTCTTAGCCAACTCTATGTTTACACTGCGTTGGTTCATAGTGGATTGAGCCACAATAGAGATAAGAGTGCCTTCCAAATCCCTAATGCTGTTAGTTACGTTTTCCGCTATGTAATTCAGTACATTATCAGAAATCTTTAAACCGTCTTGCTCTACCTTGACTTTTAGAATTGCCTTTCTGGTTTCAAAATCAGGTAACTCAATCTCTGCACTAAGCCCACATTTAAAGCGGGTAAGCAGTCTCTCTTCCATACCTTCCAACTCGGCAGGCTTCTTGTCGCATGTAAATACAAGTTGCTTGCCTGTCTGTTGCAAATGATTGAATATTTGGAAGAATATGTTTTGGGTGTGAGCCTTGTTGCCCTCTCCAAACTCTTGAATATCATCAACTATAAGTACATCTAATGATTGGTAATAGTTTATGAAATTGTTAACCTGATT
This sequence comes from Paludibacteraceae bacterium, assembly GCA_024405815.1. GTDB lineage: Bacteria > Bacteroidota > Bacteroidia > Bacteroidales > Paludibacteraceae > Enterocola. The sequence goes on from JAKSNX010000020.1 coordinate 15,526, forward strand.
AGTGCGTGAAGCCTCTGTAAATTGTAATTGGAACAGGCTTGATGATACAAACAAAACTCTTTTCTGTGGGTGTAACTCCAAAACCTTAAGACCTATGGCATTTGCAAGGTGTGTTTTACCCACGCCTGATTTTCCATAAATGAACAATGGATTAAAAATGTTCTTTCCAGGCTGACTGGCAATGTTAATGCCGGCAGTGCGTGGAAGTTTGTTGCAATCTCCTTCAATAAAATTAGAGAAACGGAATTTAGGATTAAGATTGCTTACAAACGATGAAGAGGCTACCTTGCTGTCAGGAATTATATTTGTACTAAGTACATCAGTGTAGCCGCTTTTCTTATTATCCTTATCAATAGGATACCTGTATGAAATTTTAGTATTGCGGCCAAATACACGGGCTACAGTTGTTTTAATCAGCTCAGAATATTTCTCCTCTAACAATTCCTGAAAGAAAGCTGATGGAATCTCAATAAGAACAGAGTCTTCTGAATGTTTTAAAGGAACAATAGGTGCAAACCAAGTGTTGTATGCACTCTCATCTATGTTATCCTTTATTATCAAAAGACACTCATTCCACAGTTGGGTAATGTCGGCATTCATTGATAAGTTTTTTTCTTTTTTATTTGTTTCTCTAAAATCGCACTACAAATTTGAAACAATTTTTTTGAAAAAAAAAACCATTTTTTATTTGGAAATTTGAAAAAGAATGCAATGTTTTGGATTTTAAGTAGTTAGTGTAATATATTGAAAATCAGTATATTATAATTGTCATAAAATCAAAGTCGTTGAACTCCACAATCTTACGGAATTATGCAATAATTTGCATAAAAAAGGGAACTTGTTACTAATCAGCAAATTCCCTCTAAATGTTAAAAAATGTTAAAAATTTATTTTTTATCTTCTTTGGCTTTTTTGTCTTTTGCACCAAAAAGTGAGAAGTGAACGTAACGTTTTGGATTCTCTTTTAAGTCAACTATCAAAGAGTTTGCGTTAAATGCAATTGAATCTATATGGTAGTATAGTTGTTTGTCATTCAAGAGTAACCCGATGGTGTTGTCTTTGCTGTTAAACTTGTTGGTAACAAGTTTAAGATTGTTAATTGTGGTCTGAACTTCAGCCAGTACATTCTGCAGGTCAGCCTTGCTGATTTCTGTAGTAATCTTGTCTAAATTTCCTGTAACTCTCTTAGCGTCTGTCAAGATAGGCTTAACATCGTTATCCATCATAACATTAAGTTTGTTAGATGCGTCTTTAAGATTCTTAGTGGCGTTATCGGTGTTGGCAAGTATATGCTTAACCTCATCACTTTGTATGACTGTGCGTATGGCTGTTACTGTAGAGTCAATGTTTGGCATCAATGCCTCAATAGGAGGTATAAGTGACGATACAACCTCCGCTATCATGCCACCCTTGATTGCACCCTCTAGAGTATCTCCCTTTTGGCAAATCTCTGAACTATGACCCAAACGCAGTTGAATTGCCTTGTCGCCCAGAAGCCCTGTCTCATAAACCTCTGCAATAGTGCCTTTAGGAACTACAAGCTGCTTATCAACGGTCAGCTCCAGAGTTATAGGAGCCTCTTTTGTATAGTCAAATACTATGTTACTTACGTGGCCTACCTGATAACCGTTTATCAGTACGTGACTGGTTTTAACAATGCCGTCAACCCTGTCATATTGGACATAAAAAACAGTATCGGGTGTAAAAATGTTTATTCCCTTTAGAAAGTTTATACCAAAATAAAGCATTGCAATGGCACATACAACCACCAAGCCAATCTTTGTCTCCCTGTTCCAAAATTTTTTCTTAGTTTCCATATATGAATTATTTGTTTTTCAATGTTTCTTCAACTGATACCCTGACACCGTTCTTATAAGCTACAATAAACGCTCCTTTAAAATCGTTTTTTGAAGACTCTTTAAGAGAGGCTACCTTGCTGTAATCAGTAGATGCTCCTATAAAATATTTGTAGCCTACAGGCTCTTTTAGTTCCTCTACATCCTTGTATCCTTTAAAAATAGGCTCATCAAAAGCATGTGGTTTAGATGATACCAAAATCTGAAGTTTGTAAATAACCTTATCGGTATCTTCTGGTGCTGCCTCAGGTGCGGCTATAGGAGCTGCAACAGGTGCTGCAACAGGTGCGGCTGTAGGTTCTGCGGCAGGTGTTGCCTCTGCAGGTGTAGCCTCTGCAGGTGCAGTCTGATTAGTGGAATCTGATTTCAGAATAACCTCATTCCCCCTTTTTTCTAAATTGTGGATATAAGCCATTATACCTTTGTAAATGGATTCTGCATTGGCTATCTGTTGGTCATCATTATTAAGAGATTTCTCCTCCTCCCTGTTAGAGATGAATCCTAACTCGATAAGGATAGAAGGCATTGCAGTGGCACGTAATACAAGGAATCCTGCCTGACGCACGCCACGGTCTGTTCTTCCGCTTGCATCTACTAAATTGCTTTGTACAAAATCAGCACACTCAATGCTGCGTTCCATATATTGGTCTTTCATAAACTCAAACATAATGTAAGAGTCTGTGCTGTTAGGGTCAAATCCCTGATACTTGCTCTCGTGGTCCTCCTCTAAAAGAATTACGGAGTTCTCAAGCATAGCCACGTCCATATTCTCCTTATTACGGGATACACCTAAAGAGAATACCTCAATACCCTTGGCATCTCTATTTTTAGATGAGTTGGTGTGGATTGAGACAAAAAGGTCTGCCTTGTTGCGGTTTGCTATTCTGGCACGCTCATTAAGTTCTATAAATACATCCTTGTCACGTGTATAAATAACCTTGATTTCAGGGTTGCGTTCCTTTATCATATCCCCTAACAGAGTGGCGTGACGCAAGTTAATGTTCTTTTCTTTAGAGAAAGAGCCTACGGCACCAGCATCGTGGCCACCGTGCCCGGCATCAATAACAATGGTGAAAGCAGACATGCTGACAGATGTCAGAAAAGCCGCAATAGTGAGCAGAATATTTTTGTAGTACATACTTTATACTTTTTATCAAACTGCAAAGATAGTCATTTTTTTGAAAAAATCATACATATATACCCTAATAGATATTAACAACGCAAAAAAATCCCTATTATATATAAATATACTCATACAAAATACGTATCTTTGTACCTTTTGGGAATAATTAACTTTCAATTGAAACGTAGTTTCCACATATTGCTTATGCTTTTTTGCGTAATATCGTGTTTCGCAAAGAAGAAGGAGTCGCCAGGTCTTACAAGCGATGTTTCATACACCGCTAAGGACTCTATAGTTATGATTGGCTCCAATATTGCGGAATTATATGGTGATGCAGTTGTTAATTATCAGGACATTGAGTTGAAAGCAGCCTACATAAGGCTGGAGCTTGACAGTAGCATAGTATATGCTGTAGGTACAGAAGATTCTGTAGGGAATCAAGTAGGTAACCCGGTGTTTAAAGAGGGTGGCCAGGAGTATGAGGCACGTGAGATGCGTTATAATTTCAAGAGTAAGAAGGGTTTGATAAAGGGTACCGTAACACAACAGGGAGAGGGGTATGTAACTGCCAATAAGACAAAAAAAGTAGATGAAGACCTGTTCTGTATGAGTGGCGGAAAATATACCACTTGTGATAATCATGACCATCCTCATTTCTATTTGGCACTTACAAAAGCCAAGATGAAGCAGGGCAAATATATAGTTTCAGGACCGGCATATATGGTAGTACAAGATGTGCCGTTGCCACTTGCCATTCCGTTTGGTTATTTCCCTATAAACCAAACCTATTCATCGGGTATATTGTTCCCTACCATTGGAGATGAGTCTGAGCGTGGTTTCTATGCAAAAGGTTTTGGTTACTATTTTGCCATAAATGATTATGTGGACCTTGCTCTTACGGCAGATATATACTCTAAAGGCTCGTGGTCTTTGACTTTGGCATCGAGTTATAAATGGAGATATAAGTTCAGCGGCTCATTCAATATGAGCTTTATGCAGAACGTTTTTGGTGAGAAATATACCCCTGATTACCGTAAGTCAAATGATTTCCGATTGCTGTGGACACATACACAGGACCCTAAGATGAGTCCTAACACACAATTCTCTGCCAGTGTGAACTTCTCTACATCAAGTTATGAGCAGAACAATATAGATAGTTATTATAACCCTGCACTTATATCGCAGAACACCAAGAGCAGTACTGTAACGCTTACCCAGACTATACCCGATACGCCGCTTACAATCTCTGCCAGTATGTCTGTGGCACAGCGTACCAGTGATTCCACACTTAACCTTACATTGCCGCAGCTTACCTTCAGTATGACACGTATATATCCGTTTAAACGTAAAAAGGCTGTAGGTAAGGAGAAATGGTATGAGAAGATAGCCTTATCTTACAATATGAACATAAGTAACAGCGTTACATGTAAGGAGGATAAGTTTCTGCACACTAATTTTTTGAAAGATTGGAAAAATGGTATTAAGCATGAGATTCCTATATCGGCATCATTTACCATTGCCAAATATCTTAATCTGAATATAAATCTGAACAATACTCTAAAGTGGTACTTTATGCGTATAGACCAGCATTGGGAGGGTGATTTGTCTGGTGCCGCTGTTGCGGATACATCGTATGGGTTCTATAATATTTACAATTTCAGTGCCTCTGTAGGCTTGCAGACCCAACTGTTTGGATTCTTTACTCCTAAAGTTAAGAAAGGAAAGAACGCACCTGTGTTCCGTCATAAGTTTGTACCGTCCGTATCACTGTCATTTGCCCCGGATTATGGAGCTGATGTATGGAAATATTGGGGTAGTTATCAGAGACCTAACAACGATGGAGGCACATCTACCGTATATTATGACCGCTATTCACATGGAACATTCGGTGGCTCTCCGTCACGAGGGGCTCAAGGTTTGGTGTCATTTAATATAGCCAATAATTTGGAAATGAAGTATTGGAGTAAGAATGACACTACAGGTAAGCCAAAAAAGGTGACACTTATAGATAATTTCTCATTTGGCAGTTCTTATAATTTTATAGCGGACTCTCTTAATTGGTCAAATATTAACATAAACCTAAGGCTTAAGTTCTTTAGTCAATTCTCTATGAATATAGACTTTGTATTGGACCCATACACATATCAGCTTAATGAGTATGGTGCTGTAACCAAGGTGAATGTAAGTCAGATTAAGAAGAACCATGTGCTTGGAAGGCTTATGAGTACAGGTACATCGTTTGGATATACCTTTAACAACGATACGTTTAAAAAGAAAAAGGATAAGGATAAGAACTCCGATGCCACAGGCGGCGAGAAGAAACAGACCTCTGAGCTTGAGGATAATATAGCATCAGTGGACCCGCTTCTAACCCCTACAGAGCGTCAGCTCAGACGTGAGAAGTGGAAAAAGGAAGACAAGGATTATAAGGAGTTTAAGATTCCTTGGTCACTCTCATTGAATTACAGTATAAGATATGCGTATGATAAGTTTAATACAGAGATAATGGAGTATGACCGTAAACTTACCCATAACCTTAGCATATCGGGTAGTATCGACTTTACCCCTACGTGGCATTTCAGTCTATCTACCTACTATGATATAACCAACAATAAGTGGACGTATATGAATTGTACCATATCCAAGGATTTGCACTGTTGGCAGATGTCGTGCAGTTTTGTGCCTATAGGTACCTACACCACATATAATTTTATGATTGGTGTAAAATCCACATTGTTGCAGGATTTGAAATATACAAAAGAGGCTGACCCGTCAAATAGGATAAGGTGGTATTGATGTATGATGTATAATGTATGATGTATAATTAAAAATGGAAAATATGGATAAACTTAAAAATTATTATTTTGCAGTAACCTACGATTTAAAGGTAGGGGAGGAACAAGAGTTAATGGAGAGTGCTACAGTAGAGCGTCCGTTGTGTTTCTATAGCGGATTAGGCATGATGCTTGACAGATTTGAAAAAGAGCTGTTACCACTCAATGTGTGTGATAAGTTTGATTTTACCATTCCGTGTGCTGAGGCTTACGGAGAGTACGATGATGAGAACGTCATAGATTTGCCAAAATCCACATTTGAGATAGACGGTAAAGTAGATGACCGTGTGCTGTTTGAGGGCAATGTGGTGCCTCTTTCAGACTCAGAGGGCAATCAGATAAACGCCTCTATAGTAAAAGTGGGCAAAGATACCGTTACAGTGGATTTGAACCACCCGTTGGCAGGTGAGAATCTGCACTTTATAGGCTCTGTTATAGTTAAGCGTGAGGCAACACCAGATGAGATTGCAAACTTTATGACACAGCAATCGTGCGGTTGTGGAGG